>CABVEH010000053.1 GCA_902497215.1 uncultured Eggerthellaceae bacterium
CGCCGAGGCGGGGCTTTCGCAATGTAAAACGTTGCGGCTTTAGCGCTTGGAGAACTGCGGGCGCTTGCGGGCCTTCTTCAGGCCGTACTTTTTGCGCTCGACCATGCGGGCGTCGCGCGTGAGGAACCCGGCCTTCTTCAGCTCGTCGCGGTACTCGCCGGCCTCGAGAAGGGCACGGGCGATGCCAAGGCGAAGGGCGCCGGCCTGGCCGGTGCTTCCGCCGCCGTTGATGCGGGCGATGACGTCGAAGTGTCCCTGGGTGTCGGTCACCTTGAACGGTGCGAGGGCCGCGTCAAGCTGCCCTGCACGGGGGAAGTATTCCGCACCCTCGCGGCCGTTGACGGTAACCTTGCCGGTTCCCGGAACCAGGCGGACGCGGGCGACGGAGGTCTTGCGGCGACCCGTGCCGTAGTAAAGAGCCTCGGTATTGGCTTTCTTGGTTGCCATCGTTATGCCTCCATCTCGATCTTCTCGGGCTGCTGGGCAGCATGCGGGTGGTCGGGGCCTGCGTAGACCTTGAGCTTCAGGCCCTGCGCACGGCCGAGCGTGGTCTTGGGGAGCATGCCCTTCACGGCGTGCTCGATGACGCGCTCGGGATGCTTGGCCAGCGCCTCTTCAAGAGTCTCGGACTTCAGGCCGCCGGGGTAGCCGCTGTGGCGGAAGTACTCCTTCTTGAGTTCCTTCCCGCCAGTCACGCGGATCTTCTCGGCGTTGACGACCACGACGAAGTCGCCGGTGTCGACATGAGGCGTGTACTGGGGCTTGTCCTTCCCGCGAAGGATGGTGGCGCACTTCGAGGCAAGGCGGCCCAGAACGACGCCTTCGGCATCGATCAGGTACCACTTGCGCTCGACTTCGCCGGGCTTTGCGCTGTACGTTTTCACAATCAATTCCTTCTGTTTTCCGGCCGCGTTGCGCACGGCCGATGCTGGTTTTCAAAAGTGCAGTTTCGCGCGGGGCCGGTTTCCTACGCCGGCCACGCATTCGCCAGGGCCTGGACTCCCTTGGAACGCGCTTGCGTTAACCCTGCTTTACGGGGCTTTTGAAAGCAACTGTTGAATTGTAGCACTACTTTTGACAGCGATGCAGGAAATACGCCTGAAAGACGGCAATGCTAGCCCCCGCGGACGGCCGAGTCGGGATGGATGGACATGGACTGGAAGCGGTTGGACATCCAGTCGTTGTCGAAGTAATGGGCGTAGAAGTCCTTGATAGGCGTGTTTATGGGGTCGTTCGCCAGGCGCTCGTACCAGCAGTCGAGGGCCTGCAGCGACATGACGCAGTCGGTGGCCATCAGAAGCGCGGCCACGGTGGTAAGCGAATAGCGCCACTGCCAGGGGATCTTGTCGATCAGCCACAGCATGAACGGAAGCAGCAGCTTCAGCCACACGACCCCGAGCAGGCCCCATGCCGCCATGGCAAGCCCGCACGTGCGACCGCCGAACAACGACAGGAACTGGCCGGTGTAGTCCCAGGCGACGGCGCCGAACGCGTACTGCATGAAGTAGCTGACGAACGCCTCGAACAGGCCGCCGATGACGGCCGAGAGCAGGAACACCAGAACGACGTTCTTCTTGTAAAGGCGGTTCAGGAACAGCGTCATAAGCACGGCGCCGCATCCGTATATGGGCGAAAACGGGCCGAACAGCAGTCCTGCGCGGTCCTGCCAGTGACCCGGGTCGACCACGATGACATGGAAGACGGACTCTATGGCGTCCCCGAGGATCGAGCAGATCACGAATATCCAGAACAGGTTGAAGAAGTCGAGCTTGATATAGCCCTTGCCCGACAGGTCGCGCCCGAGCGTGCCGTCCTCCTGCTCGTGCCTGACCTCGTTGTCGCGCAGCATGCGCTGGAGCCGGCGTTCCTCGCGCAGCTGCGGGTCGAGGTAGAGCTGGAACGCGATAAGCACCGCGAGCAGCACCCCGTACACGATAAGCCGCAGGCTGACGCCGTACAGCATGAGCGAGCACAGCGCGCCGACTATGACCGCCACGTATATGCCGTATATGACCAGCGCGGCCACGTTGCGCTTCCCGCGCAGCAGCTGGATGGCCATGAATATGAACGCGAAGTCGCCCAGCAGGAGCACCACAAGGCGCACCCAGGCGACCACGAACGTGGATATGCCAAGCTGCTGCACCGCGCCGCCCTGGTGCATGTGCACCGCGTCGATCACGGCGTCGACGAGCGCGGCAAGCCCGAACGCGCCGGCCACCAGCAGCAGCACGGCGAATACCTTCACGCCGACGGGAAGCCTCTTCTCGGATTCGGGCGTGGTCAACAGGCGCCTGTACCAGCGCTCCTGCGCCTCCTTCTGGGCGGCCTCCCGAGCGGCTTCGAGCTGGTCGGCCATTATTCCTCGACGCGGATCAGGCTGGGCTCGACCTCGACCAGGTCGTCCACGGCACATATGGCCTGGATGTCGCTTTCCTTGGCCGTGTGCGTGACGTACACGACGTCGACGTTGCTTCGGTCGGCCTTGCCGCGCTGCGTCATGGAATGGATGGACACGTTGTTGTCGGCGAACACCTTCGACATGATGGCCAGAACGCCGGGGCGGTCGGCCACGGTGAAGCGTATGTAGTACTTCATCGACAGCGTCTCGATCTCGCGGATAGGCAGCGTGTCGGTGCAGGTGCATCCGACTATGGGAGCGACGCCGGCCTGCAGCTCGCGAGCCATGTCGAGCACGTCGCCCATCACGGCGCTGGCGGCGGCTCCCGCTCCGGCCCCTTCGCCGAAGAACATCGTCTCGCCCACGAAGTCGCCCACCACGTAGATGGCGTTGAACACGCCGTTCACGTGCGCAAGCTGGTGGGTTGTGGGGATCATGGTGGGATGCACGCGCACGTCGATGCCGGAATCGGTGCGGTGCGCAATGGCCAGCAGCTTGACCACGTAGCCCATCTCGCGCGCCGCTTCCAGGTCGGTGGGCTTGATGGTGGTGATTCCCTTGGTGTACACGTCGTCCATGGCCACGCGCGTGTTGAACGCAATGGACGCAAGGATGGCGATCTTGGCCGCAGCGTCGAAGCCGTCCACGTCGGCGGACGGATTGGCCTCGGCATAGCCGTTGGCCTGCGCCTCGGCAAGCGCCGCCTCGTAGCTCATGTTGTCCTCGGCCATGCGTGTGAGCATGTAGTTGGTGGTGCCGTTGACGATGCCCATGACCGACTCGATCTCGTTGGCGATGAGCGAATGCTTGAGCGGCCCGATGATCGGGATGCCGCCGCCCACGCTGGCCCCGAAGCGGATGTCCTTGCCAGCCGCCTCTGCGGCGTCGAACACCTGCTGGCCTGACGTCGCCATGAGCGCCTTGTTGGCCGTGACCACGTTCTTGCCGGCGTTGAGCGCGTCGAGCACGACCGACTTCGCCACGGTGGTGCCGCCGATCAGCTCGATGACTATGTCGATGTCGGGGTCGTTGACTATGTCGTGGTAGTCGGAAGTGAACAGATGGCCGACGCCGTGCGCCTTGGCCTCTTCGTCGGAAAGCGAGCAGACGCGCGCAAGCTCGACGTCGATGCCGTAATGGCGGCGGAACGCGTCGCCGTGCTTGTTGATTATGTCGATGCAGCCGCCGCCGACGGTGCCGGTTCCGACGAGTCCGATTCGTATGGCCATGGAGGCCTCCTTATGCGTCGTGGGTAAGTGGCTATTGTATCATCAGGGGCAGCAAGCTCGCACGATGGAAGGCACCCATGACGTCGGTACTGTTCATATGCCACGGAAACATCTGCCGGTCCACCATGGCTGAGTTCGTGATGAAGGACGTCCTGCGCAAGCGCGGCCTGGACGACGCAGTGCATGTGGAATCGGCGGCCACCAGCCGCGAGGAGCTGGGCAACGACACCTACTACGAGACGAAGCGCATGCTCGATGCGCACGACGTTCCCTACACGCCGCGCCACGCGCGCCAGACGACGCGTGCCGACTACGGCGAATTCGACTACATCGTTGGCATGGATGACGAGAACATGCACGGCATGCGGCGCATATACGGCGGCGACCCGGAAGGCAAGCTCAGCCTGCTGCTGGACTGGACAGGCGTAGGCGGAAGCATCGCCGACCCCTGGTACACGCGCGACTTCGAGAGCTGCTACGACGACGTCGAGGCCGGCTGCATCGCCCTGGCCGAGCACCTGTCGCGCTCGCTTGAGCGCTAGATGTCGCGGGCTAGCAAATCCTCGTAGGTCTCGCGGCGGGTGGTCATGCGGGCTTCCCCATCGCGCACGAACACCACGGCCGGGCGTGGCTGCCCGTTGTAGTTGCTGGCCATGGTGGAACAGTACGCCCCCGTGCCGAACACGCACACGATATCGCCCAGGTCGGCGCGCTGCAGCGGCATGTCCACCACCACGGCGTCGCCGCTTTCGCAGTGCTTGCCGCAAAGCGTGACGATCTCGGTGCGGGGCTGGTCGGCCTTGTTGGCGATGGTGGGCTCGTAGTCGGCGTGGTACAGCGCGGTGCGGATGTTGTCGGACATTCCTCCGTCCACGGCCACGTACTTGCGGATTCCCGGAAGCGTCTTCAGGATGCCCACCGTGTAAAGAGTGACGCCCGCGTTCGCCACGAGCGAACGGCCCGGCTCCACCAGAAGGCGAGGCAGCGGGAAGTCGTGCTTCGCGCACAGCTCGCGCACGCTGTCGCAGGTGACGGCGGCGAAGTCGTCGATCGAGGACGGGCTGTCGGTGGTCTCGTAAGCCACGCCAAGGCCGCCGCCCAGGTCAAGCTCCTCGATCACATAGCCGTAGCCCTCGCGGATGCGGGCCATGAAGTCGACCATGACGGCCGCGGCCTCGCCGAAGGAATGCAGGGCGAATATCTGCGACCCGATGTGGCAATGCAGGCCGGCCAGCCGCACGTTCGGCGTCTCCAGCGCGGTGCCCACGCAGGTGTAGGCGAAGTCCTCCAGCATGGTGAACCCGAACTTCGAGTCCTCGCAGCCGGTGCGGATGTACTCGTGGGTGTCGGCCTCGACGCCAGGCGTGATGCGCATGTATATGTCCTGCACCTTGCCATGGCGCGCCGCTATTTCAGACACGCGCGTCAGCTCGATGCGGCTGTCGACGATTATGCGGCCCACGCCGGCGGAAATCGCCTCGTCGAGCTCTTGCGGCGTCTTGTTGTTGCCGTGCATGAATATGCGCTCGGCAGGGAACCCCGCCGCCAGGGCGCATGCAAGCTCGCCGCCGCCCGAGACGTCCAGGCACAGGCCCTCTTCCTGGGCCATGCGCACGACGGCCTTGTTCATGAACGCCTTGCTTGCGTAAAGCACGTCGGAGTTCTCGTAGCGGCTGCGGAACGCGCGGACGAACTCCTGCATGCGGTGGCGGATGTCGGCCTCGTCGAACACGTACAGCGCGGTACCCTCGGTGCGGGCCAGCTCGACCATGTCCACCCCGCCTATGAACAGGTGGCCGTCGCGCACTTCCGCCGTTTCGGGAAGCACCGCGCCGAGCTCCATCGTGGTCTTGTTGTCTGCCTTCTTCGAAAGGTCGGATGCAGGTAGAGACATGAAAAAATCCCCCTTGCTCTGGTTGTCCAAGCCATTGTAGCAAAGGGGAGAGTGGCGACTGTTCACGCGGGTCCGGCCTGCGAAACTTCCGTTAGCCACGATTCACGCGAGGGCCGGTTCCGCGTTTTCGTCATGACCGAATAATGACATTTCCAGCGGGACTGCAACGGCTTCCGCGACATCCGTTAACATGACGACATTGGATTTGAACGGACGCGAAAACTAGGCGTGACGCTCTGGGTTCCCGTCGCCTATTTCGAGGAGGAAGAATGTCTAAGCAGGCACCATCGATGGACAAGTGGTTGGAAGAGGCCAAGGCCTCGGACGCGGCGGACCAGTGCGGGATGCTCCTGGTGCACAACGGCGTGGTGCGCGTGACGCCGAAGGCCCAGGTAAGGGAAGGCAAGCAGGGACTGGGCGAGGTCGCCCAGGTGGACTTCTCGTACGACGCCGAAGGCGTCGAGGCCGCCGTGCAGGAGGCCCTGGGCTGGCCTGGAGTGTACTACGTGAAAGTGTGGCTGAACGAAGGCGTGCTTTCGGTGGGCGATTCCATCATGTACGTGCTCATCGGCGCAGACATACGCCCGAACTGCATAGACGCCCTGCAGAAGCTGGTCGGGAAGATCAAGAACGACCTGGTGGTGGAGAAGGAGATCTATGCGTAGGCCGACGCCGAAGCTGGCCGCCTGCGTATTGCTGGCCCTGGCTGGCGCTGCGGCCTGCGCATGCCTTGCGCTTGCGGGATGCTCGCAGGCCGCGCAGGATTCGTCAACGCCTCCGGGATCGTCGCAATCGCCGGACGCCTCGGGACAGGTCGAAGAATCCAACCTTGTCGACGAGGGCGGCCCCATCGGGTCGTTTGCCGCGAACTCGGCCGCCATCGAGCTCTCCGGCGACAAGAACGCCTGCTACTCCCCCACTTCCTTCTACATGGCGCTGGCCATGGTAGCCGCAGGGGCCGACGGCGAGGCCCAGCAGCAGATGTTTGACGCGCTTGGAGTGCAGAGCACCGAGGAGCTGGACGAATACTGCAAGGAACAGCTGCGCGAGATCGCAATCACTGACGAGACGAGCACCATCGAGGTGGCGAACTCGCTGTGGTCCAACGTGGGCTACACGTTCCAGGCCGAATACCAGGACGCGGTAGAGGAATACTTCGACGCAGGAGCCTTCGACGTGGAGTTCGGCACCCAGCAGACCAACGACATGATCAGGGAATGGATCTCGGACGAGACGCGCGGGCTGCTGGAGCCCGACATTAGCACCGATGCCGGCATGGTGGCGATGCTGATCAACACCATCTACTTCAACGACAACTGGATAGAGCCCTTCGCCGAAGGCGAGACCACGCCCGACACCTTCCATGCGGAAGGGGGCGACGTGCAGGCGCAGTTCATGCACAACACCACCGATTACGGCGGCTACATAGAGGGCGATGGTTTCACTGCCGCGCAGCTTCCGTTCGCAGGCGGTTCCACATGCACGTTCTACTTGCCGGACGAGGGGACGAGCGCGTCCGAGCTCGTGGAAACGCCCGAGTCCGTCGAGAAGCTGCTGTCGGCCACGCCGAACTCGCAGGCGCAGATAAGCTGGTCGGTTCCCAAGTTTTCCGCTGCGTCGTCGTTCGACGACCTGGTGGAATGCGCCAAAGAGCTCGGAATGACAGACGTGTTCGACCCCGCCAAGGGCGACATGTTCCGCAACATGATCGTGGCGGACAACAACAGCGACATGGGCTTCTACATAAGCGACGCAATCCAGGAGACACGCATCGACATGAACGAGCTGGGCGTGGAGGCCGCAGCCTACACGGCGATGACCATGCGCGCCACATCGCTGGCCCCCGGAGCGCAGGAAGTGGTCGAATTCGTGCTAGACAGGCCGTTCGTGTACTCGATCACGGCGTCGAACGGCGCACCGCTGTTCATAGGAGTGGTCGCCAACCCTGCGGCGTAACGCGCCTCGTGCTCCGGCACCTGCGCGTGACAGGGGACGTTCACTTTTGGCACACGG
>CABVEH010000054.1 GCA_902497215.1 uncultured Eggerthellaceae bacterium
CCGCCGCCGAGATAGGCGCCGGCATGGGAAGCGCATAGGCGGTTGCGCGGCGGCATGCTGAACGAGATCTATCAGAGCCTCGACCCCGTGGCGTTCCAGGCGGGGCCGGTGGTCGTCAGATGGTACGGCCTGGCCTACGTGCTCGGGTTCGCGCTCGCCGCGTTCATAATCTACAGGGTCAGCAGGCGTTGGCGCATAAGCGTCGACGCCGACTCGCTGCTGACCATAATGATCTGCGTGATAGTCGGCATCATCCTGGGGGCAAGGCTGGGGTACTGCCTGTTCTACGGCAACGGCTACTACCTTGTGCACCCGCTTGAAATCCTTGCATTCAACCAAGGAGGGATGAGCTTCCACGGGGGCTTGATGGGCGCGCTGCTTTCGGGCATCGTGGCGTCCAGGATAACGCGCATCCCTTACCTTACCCTTTGCGACATCGGCGTGATAGCCGCCTCGCTGGGGCTGTTCTTCGGAAGGTGCGCCAACTTCGTCAACGGCGAGCTCTGGGGAGGACCCACCGACCTGCCCTGGGGGGTGGTGTTCGGCGGGGCGGCAGGAGATATCCCGCGGCATCCCTCGCAGCTGTACGAAGGGGTTTTGGAGGGGCTTGTCATCTTCGCGGTGCTGTACACGCTCTCGCTCAAGGTGCCGCCCAGGCCCAGGGGAACGTTCACCGGGGTGTTCCTGCTGATGTACGGCACGTTCAGGTTCGCGGTGGAGTTCGTCCGCGAGCCCGACGTGCAGCTGGGCTACCTGGCGGGCGGATGGCTGACCATGGGCATGGTGCTGTCGCTGCCGCTCGTGGTGGCCGGCGCTGCGCTTTTGGCCTATGCAACGAAAAGGAAACTTCCTCAGGAGGGATCGCCCGCCGCAGGCGGCGGTCTGCAAGAATCTGATGCAGCCGCGAACGAGGGCGCAGGTCCTCGCGGAAAGGAAGACGAAGTCAAGGAGGACACGGAAATGGAAGTCAAGTTCTACAAGTGCATGCATTGCGGGAACATCGCCATCAAGGTGTTCGACAGCGGAGTGCCGCTGGTCTGCTGCGGAGAGCCCATGGTCGAGCTGGTCGCCGACACCCAGGACGCATCGCTGGAGAAGCACGTGCCTGCGGTCACCATCGAAGGGAACCGCGTCCACGTCAACGTCGGCAGCGTCGACCACCCCATGGAGGAGCAGCACTACATCCAGTTCATCTGTCTGGTGAAGCAGGACAGTTACGACATCCATCCGCTGAAGCCGGGCGACGCCCCGCATTGCGACTTCTTCCTGGGAGAGGGCGAGAAGCCCGTCGCGGTCTACGAGTTCTGCAACATCCACGGCCTTTGGAAGACCGAGCTGTAGCGACAGCAGCTGCAACTGCAACAACGGTAGCATTTCCTCCGTCGGCGGGACTGCGGCGCCTTTGTCGTGGGTCGCGCCGACGGTTTTTTCGCAACCCGCAGGCATTGTGGTATCATTGGCGGGCTGTCCAGCCTTGGTCGGAAACCAAGGCGCAAGATAAGGAGCCCAGAATGAAGAAGGACATCCATCCCGAATACATGGAGTGCACCGTGCGCTGCAGCTGCGGCAACGAGTTCACCACCCGTTCCACCAAGCCCGAGCTGAGGATCGACATCTGCAACGTGTGCCATCCGTTCTACTCCGGCACGCAGAAGCTGATCGACACCGGCGGACGCGTCCAGCGCTTCGCCGACCGCTTCGGTTCCGCCACCGAGACCGTCGCCGCCCGCGAGGCCGCCAAGAAGGCCGAGCGCGCCGCGAAGGTCGCCGAGCAGGAGGCCGCGAAGAAGGCAGCCCGCGAGGCCAAGGCCGCCGAGAAGGCCGCCCGCAAGGCCAAGTTCGAGGAAGAGGCCGCGAAGGCCGCCGAAGCCGCCCCTGCCGAGGTCGCGGACGACGCCACCGCCGAGCAGGGAAGCGCCGCCGAGCCTTCCGCCGAGGCGCAGGAGGAGGCCGTCGAGGCCGCGGAGTAGCGCTCTGTTAACTCCTCTTTAATTCGAAGGCCCTCGCACCGCGGGGGCCTTTTTGCATCTACAATGGTATGCATTCGATCGAAACGCCCGCCAGCGAGCGGCCTTGGCGGGGCGATGCGGGGCACGCTCGCGTCAGGAGGCGGAATTGGGCGAGGAACATGCAGGCATGAATCCCCAGCAGGACTTCGTGCTGAAGACCATAGAGAACAGGGACGTCCACTTCATACGATGCTGGTTCACCGACGTGCTTGGCAACATGAAGTCGTTCGCCGTGGTCCCGGGCGAGCTTGAGAACGCATTCGCGGGAGGCATGGGTTTCGACGGCTCCAGCATACGCGGTTTCAGCGCCACCCAGGACTCCGACATCCTCGCGTTCCCCGAGCCGGGAACCTTCCAGGTGCTTCCGTGGCGCCCCGAGTCGAACGCCGTGGCAAGGATGTTCTGCGACATCCGCAAGCCCGACGGCGCCCCGTTCGAGGCCGACCCGCGCCACATACTTAAGCGCGCTATACAGAAGGCGTCCGACGCGGGGTACTCGCTGAACGTCGGGTGCGAGATGGAATACTTCTATTTCAAGGACTCGAACGGCACCGAGCCGCTCGACTTCGGCACGTCTTTCGACCTGACGTCGCTCGACTACGCAAGCGACCTGCGCCGCGACACGGTGCTCACGCTTGAGAAGATGGGCATCCCCGTGGAATACTCGCACCACGAATGCGGGCCTTCCCAGCACGAGATCGACCTCCGCTACTCCGACGCGCTTTCCATGGCCGACTCGGTGATGACGTACAAGCTGGTGGTGAAGGAGATCGCCATGAAGCACGGCGTGTACGCGTCGTTCATGCCCAAGCCCATGGAAGGCGTTCCCGGCAACGGGATGCACGTGCACTTGAGCCTCTTCGACGAGGAAGGGAAGAACGCGTTCTTCGACGAGTCGGACGAGTCGGGCTACGGGCTCTCGTCCACGGCCAAGCACTTCATCGCCGGCATCCTGGCGCACGCGAAGGAGCTTTGCCTGGTGACGAACCAGTACGTCAACTCCTACAAGCGCCTTTGCGGGGGGATGAACGCTCCTTCCACCATCGCCTGGGCGCGCCACAACCGATCGACCATGGTGCGCATACCCGGATACAGGCCCAACAGCGCCGACGCCTGCCGGGTCGAGCTGCGCAACCCCGACCCGGCCTGCAACCCCTACCTGGCGCTGTCCGCAATGCTTGCCGCAGGGCTCGACGGCATCGAGAAGAAGATGGAGCTCTGCGCCCCGCAGGAGGACCACGACTTCTTCAAGATGTCCCCCGAGCAGATAGCGGAGCTCGGCATGGAGGAGCTTCCCCGCACGCTGGGCGAGGCCGTCGAGGCCTTCGCGGAAAGCAGTCTGATGCGCGAGGCCCTAGGTGCGCACGTGCACGAGTACCTGGTCGGAACCAAGCGCAAGGACTGGCAGAGCTACCAGCAGGTCGTCACCCCTTGGGAGCTCGACCGCAACCTGGCGGTGCTTTAGCCGTGAAGAAGGTAGTGTTCATAGCGGACTCGCTGGACAACGCCCACAAGTTCCAGCAGGTGCTGTCCAAGATGGACGTCGAGGTGGTAGCGGGCTCGTCGTCGCACTTCAAGTCGCTCCTCATGCAGGAGCCTTCGTGCGACCTGGTGGTGTACGAGGCGTCCGGGAAGGCGCAGGCAAGCGTGTCCGAGGCCGAGTCGCTCCTGGTGGAGGACGGCGTCCCGGCCATGCTGCTTATCGTGCGTCCCGAGCAGCTTCCCGACTTCAGGCTGCCGGTGCAGGTGAGCTCCGACTTCGTCACCACGTCCGCCTCGGCCGACGAGTGCGCGGCCCGCATACGCCTTTTGCTGTGGCCTGGCAGCGAGCCGCATTCCGGGGACTTCATCGCCATAGACAACATGACCGTGAACCTTGCCACCTACCAGGTGAAGGTCAACGGCGAGCCTTTGGACTTCACGTACCTGGAATACGCCCTTCTGGCGTTCCTGGTCACCCATCCCGGGCGCACGTATTCCAGGGACACGCTTCTGCGCCGCGTGTGGGGGTTCGACTACTACGGCGGCTCGCGCACGGTGGACGTCCACGTCAGGCGCGTGCGCGCCAAGCTCGGCCCCGACCTCGCGCAGCGGCTCGAGACCGTGCGTGGTGTAGGATATCTCTGGAACATCTAGCCCGCCTCTGGAAAACCTAGCCGGGAGGTCCAAACCCATGCAGAAGACAGTGGCCGTCATAGACGGCAATTCCTTGATGCACAGGGCATACCATGCCATCCAGACGCCGATGTCGGCGAAGGACGGAACGCCCACCAACGCCGTGTTCGGCTTCATGCAGATGTTCTGCAAGTTCGTCGAGGAGACGGCCCCCGACGCCGTCGTGTGCGCCTTCGACGAAGGAAAGCCCACGCACCGCCTGGCCGACCTTCCCGAGTACAAGGCCCAGCGCCCGCACATGGACGACGAGCTGCGCGTGCAGTTCCCCGTGATAGAGGAGCTGCTAGACTCGATGAACGTGCCCGTCGTGAAGTGCCCAGGCTGGGAGGGCGACGACGTGCTCGGCACCATAGCGGCCCGCGACGAGAAGCTGGGATACCGCACGCTGCTGGTCACGGGCGACAAGGACGCCTGCCAGCTTGCAAGCCCGCTCACCAGCATAGTGAACACGAAGAAGGGCATAAGCGACGTGGTGGTGCTCGACCCCGAAGGGGTGCTCGAGAAGTACGGCGTGGCCCCCGAGCAGTTCACCGACTACCTGGGTCTGATGGGAGACTCGTCCGACAACATCCCCGGCGTTCCCGGCATCGGGCCCAAGACCGCAACCACCATGCTGCAGAAATACGGCGACATGGAGGGCGTGTACGCCCACATCGACGACTTCAAGGGCAAGCAGAAGGAGAAGCTCGAGCAGAACAAGGACCTGGCGTTCCTGAGCCGCCAGATAGCCACCATAGTGTGCGACCTCGATTTCGAGCTGGACCTGGAGGACGCGAGCTTCCCCGACTTCGAGCCCGCGCACGTGCAGGAGGCGTTCCAGAAGTACATGCTCATGAGCCCGCTCACGCGCGTGCTCAGGCTGGTGGACGAGGAGCCCGAACCGGTGCAGGCCGGGATAGAGGTGCCTTCCGTCGTGGCGGCATCCGATGCCGACGGGCTGCTTTCGAAGGCCGAGAAGGCGGGCGAGACCGTCGGAGTCGCCTTCGCCGAGGGCGAGCAGGGAACCATATTCGGTCCGCTCGTAAGCGTGGCGTTCTCGACGTCCGCAGGCTGCGCCGTGCTGGAAGGCGACGATGCGCTGGACGCCTTGGCGGCCGTCATGGCGTCCGGCAGGATGGCATGCCTCGACGCCAGCCAGGCCATGCGCCTGGTGTGGCCGCCCGACAACGACGTCCCGGCGAGGGTCGAACGCGAGGCGCTCTTCGACGCCGACGTGTTCGACGTGGGGCTGGCCGGCTACCTGCTCGACTCGTCGAAGAGCTCCTACACGTGCGAAAGCCTGGCGATGGAGTACCTTGGCGGACGCCTTCCTGCGTCGGAGGACGACGACGGGCGCCTGGCCGTGGACGCGACGGCCTGCCGGCTTCTTGCGCCGAAGCTCCGCGAGGCGCTGGAGACCGACGGAAGCCTTGCGGTGTACGACGAGATAGACGCGCCGCTCGTCCCGGTGCTGGTGGCGATGGAGCGCACGGGCGTGGAGCTCGACTTCGAAAGGCTCGCCGACCTCGGCCGCTCGTCCGCGGCCGAGCTGGAGGGCCTGGCGACCAGGATATACGACATAGCGGGGGAGGAGTTCAACATAGATTCCCCCAAGCAGCTGGGCCACATCCTCTTCGAGAAGATGGGGCTTGAGCCGATCAAGAAGAACCAGCGGGGGTTCTCCACGGACGCAACGGTGATGCGCGAGCTCGCGAAGACGCAGGAGATAGCCGAACTCGTCCTCGCTTACCGCGAGGTCTCCAAGATCAAGCGCACCTACATAGACACGCTGCCGAAGATGCGCGCAGGCGACGGACGCGTGCACACGGTGTTCCACCAGACGGTCACCGCGACGGGGCGGCTTTCGTCCTCCGACCCCAACCTTCAGAACATCCCCGTGCGCACCGACTTCGGACGCCAGATCAGGGAATGCTTCGTGCCCTTGCGAGAGGGCGACGTGTTCATGTCGGCCGACTACTCCCAGATAGAGCTGAGGCTGCTCGCGCACATGTCGCAGGACGAGCACCTGGTGGCCGCCTTCAACTCGGGCGCCGACTTCCACGCCATGACGGCCTCGCGCGTCTTCGGGGTGCCGGTGGACGAGGTGACGCCCCAGATGCGTTCGCGCTCGAAGGCAGTGAACTTCGGGATCGTGTACGGGCAGCAGGCCTTCGGGCTCGCGCAGACGCTAGACATCCCCCGCCAGGAGGCCAAGGACATGATCGACAGGTACTTCGACGCATATCCCGGTGTCAGGAAGTACCTCGACGGCATCGTGGAGGGTGCCAAGGAGAGCGGATACGCCGAGTCGCTTTACGGAAGGAAGAGGCGCATCCCCGAGCTGAAGGCGAAGAACCGCCAGGTGGTGGGCGTGGGCGAGCGCACGGCGATGAACCATCCGCTGCAGGGCACTGCCGCCGACATCATAAAGATCGCCATGATCCAGGTGGAGCGAGGGCTTCGCGAGGGGGGCTTCGCCGCCAAGCTGCTGCTGCAGGTGCACGACGAGCTTGATCTTTCGGTCCCCGAAGGCGAAGTGGATGCCGTCACGCAGCTGGTGAGGGACGCCATGCAGGGCGTCGTCAAGCTTGACGTCCCGCTTCTGGTCGACGTCTCCTGCGGAGCGAACTGGGCCGAGGCGCACTAGCGGGAGAGAACCTGCCGTCCCCCGCGGACTCCGATAGGGGAGCGGCCCCTTCCTTTGCCCTATTCGAAACCATGGCTTTGATTTTTCACAAATTATCCTCAATAAGTGATAATATATGCAATCATGGTTATATCCGAAACAGGATAATACCTATCGAACAGATGCAAGAGGAGGGAACCAAACCATGAGAACAACGTCCTTCGCCAAGAAGCTTGCGGCCGTCGCCAGCGCTTGCGCGCTGGTCTCGGCCATGGCTCTGACCGGCTGCGCCTCCGGCACTTCCGCCAGCTCCAGTTCCAGCTCCAGCTCGAGCTCCAGTTCTGCCGCCGCGCAGAGCGACGTCGAGCTGCAGGTGTATGCAGCCAACTCGCTGCAGAAGGCCATGCCTGAGGCCATGGAGCTCTACACCGAGCAGACAGGCGTCAAGTTCTCCGACGCCCAGTACAAGGCCTCCGGCGAGCTGAACGAGATGCTCGGGGGCGGCGGCCACGCCGACCTGCTGATCACCGCATCCAAGGGAACCATGGACACCGCGGTGGAGAAGGGCTACGTCGACGAGGGCACCCGCACCGACATGTACGCCAACGAGCTGGTCATCGTCTCGAAGAAGGGCTCGGGCCTTCAGGACGTC
>CABVEH010000055.1 GCA_902497215.1 uncultured Eggerthellaceae bacterium
GGAGCCGAGAAATCCACTCGGCGAAGCCGAGTTAGTTCGAGGCGACGACGCGTCGGAGCGAGGGCATGGGCCGCCTGTTCGCGATAAACGACCCTGTTTTCCTCACGAGTAAGCAATCGAGACGACACCTTCGTACTTCTCCTTCATCGACGCAGAGTCAAAATGCGCAAGAAGCTGCTCGGGGGTCGTGGGTGAGTCTTCGGGCTGAAGGCCGCCGACGTAGGCGACGTGCCCAAGCACCGCCTGTGGGCTTCCACAGGCCGACAGAAGCTCGTTCAAGGCCGCGTCCTTGTTCCTTTTCGCAAGCCGCCTTCCGTCCTTTGCACAGAACAGCGGGAAATGGGCGTATTGCGGCGTTTCAAGCCCCAGAAGGCGTTGCAGGTGGATCTGCTGCGGGGTGGACACAAGAAGGTCGTAGCCTCGTGCGACGCAGTTCACGCCTTGCGCAGCGTCGTCCACCACCACGGCAAGCTGGTAGGCGAATCCGCCGTCGGACCGCCTGACGATGAAGTCTCCGCATTCGGAGTCGAGTTTCTGCGCGAAACGGCCCTGGTACAGGTCGTCGAACCCAACGGTTTCCGAGGGCACCGCAAGCCTTTGGGAAGGCCCCCTTCCCTCTTTCTCGAGCTTGCGGTCGAGACGCTTCCGATCGTCGAGGGATAGCTTCCTGCACCGGCCGCCGTATACCGCCTTCTCGCCCATTCCGTGCGGAGCCGACTGTGCGTTGATTTCGGCGCGCGAGCAGTAACAGGGATACGTGAGCCCCGCTTCCTTCAGCTTGTCGAAGGCCTTCCTGTAGGCATCTTGCCGGTCGTGCTGATAGAATGGTCCGTCGTCCCAGAACAGCCCCAAGGCCTCGAAGTCGCGCATTGCGGCGTCGGCGAACTCCTTGCGCGAACGGCCCTCGTCGAGGTCCTCTATGCGCAGCACGATCTTCCCGCCCTGCGACTTCGCGAGAAGCCACGAGTTCAGGGCCGCGAACACGTTCCCTGCGTGCATGACTCCCGTCGGAGAGGGCGCGAACCTTCCAACGACGGCGTTGCCGCCCATCGTCAGCTTCTGCGGTCGTCCACGTGCTTGGCCTTGCCAGCCGTGCGCTCGATTCCGCCTGGCTCGACCAGCTTGACGTTCACGCCGACGAGCAGAGTGCCGTCCAGCTTCGACTTCACCTTGTCCTTTATCTCGTTCATCTTCTCGAACGAGTCGCTGAACGCCTCGGGGCGGATCTCGGTCTCGACGGTGAGCGAGTCCATGCCGTTGACCGTCTCCACGACGATGTGGTAGTGCGGCGTGACCTCCTCGACGTCTTTCAGCACGTCTTCCACCTGGCTCGGGAACACGTTGGTTCCACGGATGATCAGCATGTCGTCGCTGCGCGAACGCACCTTGTCCATGCGCGCCATGGTCCTGCCGCATTCGCAGGAGTCGGTGTGCACGCGCGTCAGGTCGTGCGTGCGGTAGCGGAGCACGGGGATGCCCTGCTTGTCCAGCGGCGTGAGAACCAGTTCGCCGAACTCGCCTTCTGGCAGCGTCTCGCCCGTCTCGGGGTCGACCACCTCCCACAGGAAATGGTCTTCGGCGATGTGCTGCTGGAAGCGCTGTGCCAGGCACTCGCCGGATACGCCTGGCCCCATCACCTCGGTGAGCCCGTAGTTGTCCGTGCATACTATGTGCATGCGGCTCTCGATCTCGTCCTTCAGGGCCGGAGGGCACGGCTCGCCGCCGAAGAGGCCCACGCGAAGCGACGAAGACTCCCAGTCGTAGCCGAGCTGCTCCCCCACTTCGCATATGCGCATCGCGTACGACGGCGTGGCCACCAGCACGGTGGTGCCGTAGTCCTCGATCATGCTTATATGGCGCTCGGTGTTGCCGCTTCCAGCGGGTATCATGGCGCAGCCCAGCTTCTGCAGCCCGTAATGCAAGCCGAAGCCGCCGGTGAACATGCCGTACCCGAAGGCCATCTGTGCGACGTCTCCGGGAACGACCCCGGCCATCTGCACGAGGCGGGCTATGCAGTCGCTCCACACGTCCATGTCGTCGTGCGTGTAGCCGACCACGATCGGCTTCCCGGTGGTTCCGGAAGAGGCGTGCAGCTCGACGATCTCGTCCATGGGGACGGCGAACATCCCGAAGGGGAACGTCTCGCGCAGTGCGGACTTGTCGGTGAATGGAAGCTTCCTGACGTCGTCGAGCGTCCTGATGTCGTCGGGAGACACCCCTGACTCGTCCATCCTCTTGGCGTAGTAAGGCACCTTGTCGTAGGCGTACCTGACCTGCTTCTTCAGCTTCTCCAGCTGCAGCTCGCGGATGCGTTCCCTGTCCATGCATTCGACTTCCGGCATGAATATGGGGAGCTGGTCGAAGGCGCCTGCCTTGGCTGCCTGGATCGCCTGCCCCTTCTTGCGGATGTCGTAGACCGTCCCTTGCATCGGTTCGTTCATCGTGCCTTCCAATCGTGACGCTAGATGAAGCTTACGGAGGATATCTCGTGCTGTCCCACGAGCTCGACCGGCTCGCCTTCGAGGATCCTCTCGGCGCCGTCGACGTCGGTCGTGTTCAACACTATATATGTGGAAATCAAGGAATAGCTGTACGAGACGTTGACGCCGCATGCGGCCAGCACGCCCATTATGCGCGCCAGCTCGCCGGGCCTGTCGGCCAGCTTTATGCACAGCACCTGCGACGTAGTGAAGGCCGACCCCGCCTGCTTGAGCGCCTCGGTGGCCTCGTCGGGCTTGTCGACCACGAAGCGGGCTATTCCGTACTCACCGGTGTCGGAGACGGCGTAGCCGCGCACGTTGACCTCGGCGGACTCGAACACCTTCAGCACGCGGACCAGGTGGCCGGGCTTGCTTTCGGTGAAGACGCTTATCTGCGAAACGGTCATATGGAACCTCCTAGCTGGCCATGTGCTCTTCGGCGAAGGACCTTCCGGCGCGGAATGCGGCGACGTTTACGTCGACCGTCTTCGGCGGGACGCTGGCCGAGACGGAATCTACCCACAGCGCCTCGTCGAAGTCCAGAAGCGCGGAAAGCGCGCCAAGCATGACGACGTTCGCGCACTTGGCGTTCCCGGCCTCTCGTGCTATCGCATCGGCTGGGACCATCAGCGCGCCTGCATCCTGCAGGATTGCGTCGGAATCTCCGGGAAGGCTCGCACGTCCCGTCAGCACCGATGCGGGCTTCACCACCTCGTCGTTGACCACCAGGTGGCCTCCCGACCTCAGCTGGTCGAGGTT
The DNA here is from genome assembly GCA_902497215.1 of uncultured Eggerthellaceae bacterium. Next base: position 3,240 of record CABVEH010000055.1, read on the forward strand.
GCGAAGCGCCTCGAGCTTGTCGAAGGATACGAGCAGGTCGGACTCCCCTGCCCCCGACACCATCGACTTCACTTCCCTTCCGAAGGTGACGACGGTGGTCACGGACCCCCCGCGCTGGGCCATTCCGTGGATCTCGGACACCTTCACGTCGAGCCCGCTGGCCAAGGCGACGTCGGCGGCGACATGGGCGGCAAGGATCGTTCCCTGCCCCCCTACCCCGCAAAGCAAAACCCTGCAAGTCATGAACACACCTACCTTACGATGGCGTCGAATCGGCAGTACTGGGCGCATTGCCCGCATCCGATGCACAGGCTTGCGTCGATGTATGAAAGGCCGGTGCCTTCCTCCTTGCCTATGGCCGGGCATCCGAGCGTCAGGCATACCCCGCATCCGGTGCAGTTGGCGACGAAGAAGGGTTCCTCCCTCCTGCGGTCCAGCAGCACGCAGGGCCTTTTGAACACGATGACGGAAAGCCTGTCGTCGGCGGACGTGGCCTCCTTGATGGCGGCGCGTGTGGCCGCGACGTCGTCGGGGTCGACCACGCGCACGTCGTCGATGCCCAGCGAGCGGACGACCTTCTCCAGGTCAAGCTCGTGGTTCTCGCGGTCCTGCAGGTTGACGCCGTTGAAGGGGTTGCCTTGGCGCCCCGTCATGGCGGTGGTCCTGTTGTCCAGGATGCAGACCGTCCCGGTGCCGTTGTTGTATGCGGTGGAGACGAGCGAGGACAGTCCCGAATGCCCGAAGGTCGAATCGCCTATGACCGCGACCACCGGCCTGTGTTCCTGCCCGGCGAGGGCAAGTTCGATGCCATGCGCCATGGACACGGAAGCTCCCATGTCGACGCATGTGTCCATGCACGAAAGAGGCGGAAGCGCGCCAAGCGTGTAGCAGCCTATGTCGCCGGTGACGATGGCCTTGATGCGCGAGAGCTCCTTGAACACCGTCCTGTGAGGACAGCCCGGGCAAAGGGCGGGAGGCCGCGGAGGAAGCCCTTCGGGCGACGGCTTGTGGGGTGGTTCGGGCATTCCGAACGCCTCCTTGACCGCCTGGGGCGACAGCTCGCCTGCCTCAGGAAGGGGATTCGACGGGTCGTCGACGTGCACGCCCAGCGCCTTCACGGCGTTGGTGAGGTATTCCGACGCCTCTTCGACGACGTAGAGCCTGCCCACCTTCGACGCGAAGTCGGCGACAGTGCACGCAGGAAGCGGGTAAGTGACGCCAAGCTTCAGGACCGAGGCGTCGGGAAGCGCTTCGGACACGTGCTGGTAGGCCGCGCCCGAGCAAATCACCCCGACGTCTTTGGAGCGCATCTCGACCTTGTTGAGGCCGCACGAATCGGCCCACTCCTCGAGCCTTTCGATGCGGTCTATCTGGTCGACGCGGCGGACCTTTGCGTAAAGGGGCATCATCACCCACTTGGAAGGGTCCTTCTCGTAGCCTTTTTCCACAGCGTCGCCTGCCGGGCGCGGATCGACGGGCGTGCGGGTGTGCGACACGCGCACGGTGGACCTGACGATCACGGGAACGTCGAACTCCTCGGAGAGATCGTAGGCCTGGCGTGCGAAGTCGTAGGCCTCCTGCGAATCGGCGGGGTCAAGCACGGGAACGTGCGCAGCAGCGCCGTAGTAGTGCGTGTCCTGCTCGTTCTGCGACGAGTGCATGCCCGGGTCGTCGGCCGCAAGAACGACCAGACCGCCGTTCACGCCGGTGTATGCCGCAGTGAACAGCGGGTCGGCTGCGACGTTGACGCCGACGTGCTTCATGGTGACAAGAGTGCGCGCGCCTGCTGCGGATGCGCCTATGGCGACCTCCATGGCCACCTTCTCGTTCGTGCACCATTCGGCGTACGTGCCGTCGATCTTCGCGAACGACTCCAGCGTCTCGGTCGAAGGCGTGCCGGGGTAGCCTACCCCTATCGTGGCGCCGGCGTCTGCCGCCCCCGCTGCGACGGCCTCGTTTCCTGACATGAGCTGCATCGGTGCCCCCTACTCTGCCGGCAGTTCCTCGTAGATGAAGTCGTACTTCCCTATCTGGACGTAGTCGCCCGGGCGAAGCGCGTGCTGCGACACCGTCTTGTTGTTGACCCACACGCCGTTGAACGAGTGAAGGTCGCGTATCACGAACGCATCGGCATGCCTGACGAGCTCGGCATGCTCGCGGGAGACGGTCATGTCGTTGAGGAAGATGTCGCACTCAGGGTTGCGCCCTATGGTTATGGGATCGCTTTCGAGCGGGTATTCGAGCCCGACCTGGGGCCCTCTCACCATGCGGAGCACCGGCCGCGCGTCTTCGTCGGAGCTGGCGCCGCCGACGCCTCCCCTCGGAACCACCGGGCTGAACTCCTGCGTCTTCTCTGTGAGCCTGAACCCGCAGACCGGGCACGTGGAGGCACCCTGGTCCACTTCGGTCTGGCATACTGGGCAAATGCGTGTCATGCGGGGCATCCTCTCGGGAAGTCTACGTTCGGTTCTTCAATTGTAAGGCTTGTTCGTCAGTTCTTGCTCAAGAGCAGCGGCGTCTGGTTCAAAACTACGCTCTCTGCCGTCTCGACCCCGCCGGTGAAGAAACCTGCGAGGCTGCGGAATCCCATTCCCAGCGAGTCGAGGAAGCTCGGGTCGTCGACCGTTTCGCAGGCTATGAGGTCCTGGGAGGCCACGACTTCGTTGTTCTGGTAGAAGTCGACGTGTCCGACCACCTCGCCCGCGTCGACGCCGCCTGGGACGTCGTAGAAGGTCACGTCCTGGCTGATGTTCCCGAATATGGACGAAACCTTGACGCTGGCCTGCGGGTTCGCCAGGGTCACGGGCACAGTCTTGTCGGGCCATGCGGAAAGCGCCGCGTAGCCCACGACGGGCACTTCGGCATATGCGCCCCCCAGTTCCATGCCGATGCTCTGGTCGCTGTTGGCGAGCGCGTAGTCGGTTTCGCTCGCAGCAACCCATTCGTACAGGGACTTCGCGTCCTCGAAGCGCTGCTCGTTCGAGGTCGATCCGAGCACGATGGCGAACAGGTAGCGGCCGTCCTTGAGGCAGGCGCCGGCGAAGCACAGCCCGGCCTTGTCGGTGCTTCCAGTCTTTATGCCGCACGCGCCCTCGTAGTTTCCGAGGAGCTCGTCGGTGGACTCGAACCTGTTCACGGCCTCGGACCCTCCGCGCTGGAGGGTGATGGACGCCTCGTCCATCGACACGATTTCGCGGAACGTCTCGTTGTCCATGGCATGCTGGGCGATGACGGCGACGTCGCGGGCGGTGCTGTACTGGTCTTCGTCCTCCCATTCGGCGAAGTCCAGCCCATGGGGGTTGGTGAACCGGCTGTTGGCGCATCCGAGCTCCGACGCCTTCTCGTTCATCTTCGCCACGAAGGCGTCGTAGGCCGCGGTGTCCGACGAGAGGTCGATCGGGTTCCCGTCGATGTCGAGGACTTCTTTCCCCGACGTCTTGGCGTCGTCCACGAAGAGCTTGCCGACGTTCTCGGCGATGGCGACCCCGGCGTCGTTGCCGGAAGGCACCATGAGCCCCACCAGCGCATCCTTGAGCGTCATCTCGTCGCCCGTCTTCAGCGACGCGGTAGACTCGCCCGTGGCGGCCGCTCGCTCGCTCACCTTGACCGGCATGTCCAAGGGGGCCGCCTCCAGTGCGACGATGGCGGTGACCATCTTGGTTATGGACGCGATCTGCGCATGCTCGTCGGCGGCGCGCTCGAAGTAGACGTTGCCGTCGGAATCCACGAGTATGGAACGCTCCGCGGCGATGGCGGGCGCAGAGCTCGCCGGCATTCCCCGCTGCTCGACGGTCTCTCCTCCCACGAGGTCGCCCTTCCTCACCTCTGCGAAGGCCGCTCCCGGGAACATGGACGCGCACAGCGCCAGGCACGCCATTGCGGCGGCGATAGACTTGACTCTACTCATCGTCCTCCTCGACGTACTTGCTCTTTATCTCCGAAAGGTCGCTGCCTTCGCCGTAGACGATCACCCGGTTCACTGGGGAATAGATCGACGAGAAGGCGTCCCAGTCGAGCACCTTGCCGTCCTTGTCCTTGACGTAGCGCGTGACGTTGATCTTGGTTCCGTCGGACGGCGCAGTCTTGACGTACGACGCGCCCGCCTTCAGGTTCTCGTCCGCCTCGTATTCCGTGGTGTGCTTCTTGCCGTCCTGCCATTCGCCCGTGACGGTCTCCACT
>CABVEH010000056.1 GCA_902497215.1 uncultured Eggerthellaceae bacterium
CCCCCTGGCTCATCAGCAGGCAGTGCTCGGTGACCATGAGCTCCTGGGCGCCCGCGACCTTGATTCCAAGCCTTGGGGCGTCCGTGCAGGAGGCAAGTTCTGCTATCTGCCGCAAATTGAGCTCGGGAGACAGCCAGACGCGCGTCGCTTCGAAGGCCTGCGCCAAGCGCAGCGAGTCGCAGTTGACCATGGGAAGGCCCGGACCTATCTCGATTTCACAACCTGCCTGCAGGGCGCGATGGAGCGCTCCCAGGCTTTCGACGAGCACGGCATGTCCCTCCGACACGTTGGCCCATGCGTCGCATTCGAGCGCGGCCTCGCGCGATTCGCCCACGGGGTCATGGTCGATGGAGGGGATCCATATGGTGCACTTCTTGGGAAACGGCGACTGAGACGGGTCGCCGACAAGCATCCCCTCCTGCTGCGCCTGGCCCCGCCTGTAGTTGAGGGCAGGAACGATCACCTCGTCGGCACCGGCACGCTTGGCCGCCCGGGCGCAGTCGGGGTTGGTGGCTATGACGGCGATATGGAAGTCGTCAGGGCCCGAAGCGCATGCCTCTCGCGCTTCGCTTCGGAGCGCGGAACCTGCACACCGGCCTTCTCCTTCTGAACAGGGCGTGGAAGCAGCCCCGGAAGAGGATGCCTCGAAGCGCGATTCTGCAGGACAAGAAATCGGTGGGACAATCGACCCCGCCGATTTCGCAGTCCGAAGCCAAGCGCGAGAGGCATCCGCTTCCGGGGCCTTGAAGGGCGGCCTACCATCGAGGATGCTGGTGGTCAGCGCCTCGAGCGCATCGTTGCGGATGTGGTGCAAGGCCGAGAAGCCGATGCCGACGCCGTCGTCCAGCTTGACGGACAGGTCGACGAGGCGGTAGGGCGTCTGGCCCAGGCGGTCGATGTGGGAGGCCACGTCCTCGGAGGTGACGGGCCGGGTGCGCGCCTCTTCCACCACGTCGCCTACCGCCTCGGCCGCAGGCACGTCTCCGGAGAGCCTGGAAAGCAGCCTTGCCGCAACGGCCGAGCCGTCGTCCGCAAGCCAGAATTCCGCACGCAAGGGTTGTCCGATGCGAAGCGTGACGCTTCCCGACACAGGGATGCGTGGCTCGCGGGCGTCGTCGACATATGCGGCCTCAGCGCTTCGCACGCGGAACACTCGGTCGCTGGGGCGTGCTCCAGATGCGTTGCCCGCGCGCTTGTTGCCCTGCGGGGCGGAATCGTCTGCAAGCGGAAGGCGCACCGTCTTGCCCGACACCTTCACGATGCCCTGCGCCTTCAACGTGAAGTTGCCCCGGCGCGTCCAGACCTCCAGCAGGTCGCCCTCCACCAGCGGCTTTTCGCAGGACAGCTCGACGAAGTCTTCGCCGACCTCCTTGACGCGCCCAACGAACTGCCCGCGGTTGTTGGGGCGCTGGTAGCTCATGACGTCGTTGCCGCGCATCCCGTCGAAGTACGCCGAAGTGAAGCCGCGCGAGAACACCGATCCGAGCCTCGAGTCGTATTCCCTGCGAGCCGCGGCGTCGACCCCCGAATCGGAAGCCAGGGCATCGACGGCCTCGCGGTACACCGCAACCACCGTGCCGGCGTATTCCGGCGACTTCATGCGGCCCTCTATCTTCAGGGACGCAACGCCAACGCGCGCGAGGTCGCCAACGTTTTCCACCAGGCAGAGGTCTTTCGGGGAAAGAAGGTGCTCGCCCGGCGACTTCAGCTGCCGCTGCTCGTCACGCAGGTCGACCAGCCTGTAGGGAAGGCGGCACGCCTGTGCGCAAAGGCCACGGTTCGCAGAGCGCCCCCCTATCATCGAGGACATGAGGCATTGCCCCGAATAGCACACGCAGAGGGCGCCATGCGCGAAGGTCTCGACCTCCAACCCTAGGCCAGCCGCATGGTCGCAAAGCGACTCTATCTCGCCCAGGGACAGCTCGCGCGCCAACGTGACCCGCGCAAAGCCCAGGTCGGCCAGGGCCGATATGCCGTCCTTGGAATGGATGCTCATCTGGGTGGATGCATGCAGCCGCGCATCGGGGAGCTGCCGGGCAAGGGCGACGGCAAGCCCCAGGTCCTGCACGATGAACGCATCGGCGCCACTGGAAAGGCACTGGCGCGCAAGCTTGACGGCCCGCGGCATTTCTTCGGGCAGCACGATGGTGTTCATGGCGACGTACAGGCTTGCGCCACGCAGGTGCGCGTAGTCGCAGGCCTCGGCGAACGTGTCGGCGGAGCGGCGGGCGTTCAGTTCGCCCATGCCGAGATAGGCCGCATCGGCCCCGGCCGCGACTACGGCATGCAGCATTGGAGGGCTGCCCGCAGGCGCTAGAAGCTCTGGCAAGTTGGAAGGTTCAGGCATCTTGTTTCGGTTCGGTTGCGTTCTGCCCGTTTCGAAGGAGGCTGGCTACATCTCGGTGGCCATCTTGTCGGCCTCCTCGAGCAGGTTGAGGCCCTGGTCGTAGGCCTTCTGCACGGATTCCAGCCGCTGGCCGTAGTCCGAGAAGTCGTACTGGGCGCCTTCGGGGGCGTTCTCTATCTCGAGGAAGATGGCCAGGTAGTCGTTCAACGCGTCCTTGAGCGTGCCTATGGCCTCGTCGTACTTGCCCTTCACGGACTTGAGCTCGTCGGGGGCCTCGAGCGATTCCATCTGGTCGAGCACCTCGTTGGCCGAGTCGACCTTGGCCTGAAGCGCAGACACGTCGCCTTCTGCCACAGCGCCCGAGAAGTCGGAGAAGCTTTCGGACAGCTGCTTGGACGACTTCGCCATGGAGTTCATGTAACCGGCGGCCGTTACGGGCTTGTCTTCGGTGGCGGCCGGCTGGCTTGGGGCGCATCCCGACAGCATCGCCACGGACGCGGCCATCACTAGCGCCACGATGGCCACGAGGGCCTTTGCGGCCTTGGGACTTCTTGAATTGGTGTGCGGAACCTGCATCCTGCTCCTCTTGTCGCGTTTCGTAAGAGTATAAGGCAAAAGGAAAGGTCAGGTCGCGGAAGCAGGGTCAGGCTGGCCAGGATCGGGATCGATGGGTGTAGGAGGGTCAGGGTCGACCACAGGCGGCGTCACGGGCTCAGTCGGCTCCTGCGCAGACGAGCTGGATGACGAATGGTTGCCGCCAGACGAAGACGACGAAGCCGACGACGAGTCGGAGCTGGACGAGCTCGAAGACGAGCTGTCCTCGGACTTCCAGGAACCCTTGCCGATGTGGTTCTTCTCGTCGACGTAGTTGCGGTACTTCGGCTCGCCCGCCGTGAAGAAGTCGACCAGGGGCGCATCGGCAAGCACCTTGCTCATGAAGTCGGAGAACGCGCTGGACACAGACACGCCGACCGCGCTGGCCTCCTCGTACGTCTCGGCGCGTTCGCCGAGCCAGAACGCCGCGCTCATCTGCGGGGTGAAGCCGACGAAGTAGCTGTCCTGGTCGGTTTCGGTGGTGCCCGTCTTGCCGGCGCATACCTGGCCGGTGGAAAGGGCGGCAGGCTTGCCGGTGCCGCTGGTTATGACGCCTTCGAGGCAGTCGATGACGGCGCGGGCGACCTCCTGCGACAGGACGCGTTCGCCTTCGGGATGCGTGTTGTCGACTATGACGTTGCCGGAGCGGTCGGTGATGGTAAGGATGCACTCGGGCTCGTAATGGATGCCTCCGCTTGCGATGGTGGAGTAGGCGCTGGCCATCTCCAGCGGGTTGACCGAGTCGATGCCCAGCGTGATGCCGGCCACTTCCTGGATGGGAGACTTGACGCCCAGGCGCTGGGCCATGTCGCGCACCTTGTCGACGCCGATGGACATGATTAGCCTGGTGAAGGCGGTGTTGGACGACACGGCGGTGGCCTTCTTGATGGACACCGAGCCGTAGCTGGCCTTGCCTGCGTTGTAAACCTGGCGGTCGGTGCCTTCGAGGTCGACCGAGTAGCCTGCGTCGATGGTGGTTTCGGGGTCGATGCCTTCCTCGATGGCCGCTGCCAGCGTGAACGCCTTGAACGACGACCCGCACTGGCGGCCGCCTCCACCTTCGCCGGTGGCCATGTTGACCTGGCTTTCCTCGTAGTTGTTGCCGCCGACCATTGCCTTGATGTGGCCGTTGCTGTTGTCGATGGCGGCCATGGCGACCTCGAACTTGCTTCCGGCCTGCTTGGCCTTCTTCTCGCAGGCTTCCTCGGCAGCCTTCTGGTCGTTCACGTCAAGCGTGGTGATGATCTTCAGGCCGCCCTTGAACAGCTCGGCGGTGGAGAAGGCGTACTTGCCTTCCTCGTTGAGGAGCTGGTTGCGCACGTAGCTTGCGAAATACGGATAGGCGACGATGCCGTTGACGGAAGGCGCGGTGGTGTTGAGTACGATGTCTTCCCCGCGCACCGCGTCGGCTTCGGCGGCCGACACGCACCCGTTCGACACCATGCGGTCGAGGACCAGGTTGCGCCGCGACTTGGCGTTGTCGGGGTAGTCGATGGGCTCGTTGTAGTTGGGCGACTGCGGGATGCCGATGAGCGTGGCGGCCTCTGCCAGGGTAAGCTCGTTGGCGTGCTTCGAGAAGTAGCGCTCGGAGGCGGCCTCGATGCCGTAGGCGCCGGACCCGTAGTTGATGGTGTTCAGGTACATGAGGAGGATTTCGTCCTTGGAGTACATCTCCTCGACCTTCATGGCCAAGAACATCTCGCGGATCTTGCGCTTGAACGAGATCTCGCTCATCTCGTCGGAGAGTATGGTGTTGCGCACCAGCTGCTGCGTGATGGTGGAACCGCCCTCGAGCGAGCCGCCGAGCAGGTTGTTGACCAGCGCGCGGGCAGAACCCACCACGTCTACGCCGGAATGGCTGTAGAAACGCTCGTCTTCGCAGGCCACGGTGCCTTCGAGGACGTACTTGGAGATCTGGTCGGCCTCGACGGGCTCGCGGTTCTCTAGCTGGAATTCGGCCAGCACCGTCTCGCCGTCGGATGCGTAGACAACCGACGTGGCCGACGTGTTAAGCGCGTTTGCGTCGGAGTAGTCGGGAAGGTCTTGCAGCCACACGTTGGCCAGGGCCACTCCCCCGATTCCCAGCGCCGCGATGACCGCGACGAAGATGGACACGAATGCGAGCACGAACGCCTTGCCCGACTTCTTCTTAACGTTGTAGCGTCCCTTGATTGCGCGAGAGGCCAAGCTTCCTCCATCGATCTGCTTGCGTCGGTTCCGAACCGCTGGGGGGCGATGCGGAAAGGGCGGCCGCGAAGAGCCCCCAAATGGCGACGGTTTTCGCGTGCAATTCTATCATCTTAGGAAAAACGCCGCCGAAAGCGGCCGCTATTCCATCAAATGGACGCTTTGTCTTGTTGGATTTGTGAAGACAGCATGGCCATCTGGTGCGAGACCTGATGCGAGGACGTGCCGCCTATGACGTCGCGCGCGTCGACTATCGACTTCAGGTCGAGACAGCCCACGATGTCTTCCTCGAAAAGGTCGGATTCGGCGCGGAAGTCGTCGAGCGAGAGGTCCTCGAGGCCACAGCCGCGCTTGTCGCAAAGCAGCACCAGATGCCCCACAACCTCGTGGGCGCGGCGGAAGGGCATCCCCTTCTTGGCGAGGTAGTCGGCGATGTCGGTGGCGGCCAGGTAGCCTTCCTTCGCGGCATCCATCATCGCATCGGGGTGGATGGCCATGGTGTCGACCATGCCGGCGGCGCAAACGTAGCAGTCCTCCAGCGTGTCGGCTGCGTCGATGGCGCCTTCCTTGTCTTCCTGCATGTCCTTGTTGTAGGCCAGCGGAAGCGACTTGAGCGTGACCATGAGCGCCACGAGGTCGCCGACGACGCGGCCCGACTTGCCGCGGATGAGCTCGGCGAAGTCGGGGTTCTTCTTCTGGGGCATTATGGAAGACCCAGTGGAATACGAGTCGGACAGGGTGACGAAGCCGAACTCGGAAGTGGACCACAGGACGATTTCCTCGCACAGGCGCGTGAGGTGCAGGCACGACACGCTGCAGGCGTAGATGAGGTCGAGCAGGAAGTCGCGGTCGGACACGGCGTCCAGCGAGTTCTGCGTGGGGAAGTCGAAGCCAAGCATGGCCGTGGTGGCTTCGCGGTCGAGCGGATAGGTGGTGCCTGCCAACGCCGCCGAGCCCAGGGGGTTCGCGTCGGCCGAGATGCGCGCGGCGGCAAGGCGTTGGAAGTCGCGCGTGAGCATCCAGACGTAGGCCAGCATGTGGTGCGAGAACAGCACGGGCTGGGCGTGCTGCATGTGCGTGTAGCCGGGCATGATGACGCCCATGTTGCGCTGCGCCTGCCCAAGGAGGGCCTCGCGCAGCGCGATGTTGGCCGCCATCAGGTCGGTCGCACGCCTCTTCGCGTAAAGCCTGGAGTCGGTGGCGACCTGGTCGTTGCGGCTTCGGCCGGTGTGAAGGCGCGCGCCCGCGTCTCCGATGCGGCGCGTAAGCTCGGCCTCGATGGCCATGTGGATGTCCTCGTCATTGATGTCGAAGACGAAGGCACCGGACTCTATATCGCCCTTTATCTCAGCAAGCCCCTGCTTTATGGCGGCGGCATCGTCGTCGCTTATGACGCCCTGGGCCGCCAGCATCTCGGCATGGGCCATGGACCCTGCGGTGTCCTGCAGGTAGAGCTTCCTGTCGACCGGAAGGGAGGCGCCGAAACGCTGGGTGAACTCGTCGACGCCTTCCTCGAACCTTCCTGACCAGAGTGCCATGCGCTTCTCCTATTCGGCGAACTCGTCCTTGGTTTCGGCCACGCCGGCAAGCTGCTCGTGGACCGCGTCCATGGAATGCCTGTTCTCCGACCAAACCTTGTTGCGCAGCCCGAACAGGTCGATGAATCCCTTGGCGGAGTCGTGGTTGAACGTGTCGGAGTCGTCGTAGGTGGCCAGGCCGTGGTCGTAGAGCGAGTAGTCGCTCTTCACGCCGACGACGTCGCAGTTGCCCTTGTAGAAGCGCATGCGCACGGTGCCCGTGACGTAGCGCTGGGTTTCTGCGAAGAACCCGTCGAGGGCGATCTTCAGCGGCGAGTAGTAGAGCGAGTTGTAAACCTGGTCGGCCCAGGTGAGTTCGGCGCCGAGCTTGTAGTGCAGAAGGTCGCGCTCGAGCACCATGTCTTCCAGGGCCTTGTGGGCCACGATCAGCGAAAGCGAGCCGGGGACCTCGTAGCATTCGCGGCTCTTCACGCCGACGAGCCTGTTCTCCATGATGTCCAGGCGGCCGAAGCCGTTGCTGCCTGCGATCTCGTTCATCTTGTAGATGATGTCGAGGAAGCTCATGCGCTCGCCGTCGATGGCGACGGGGAGGCCGCCTTCGAACTGCACGTCGACGTAGGTGGGCTCGTCGGGGGCGTCCATCGGGCTGACCGTCATCGTCCAGATGTCGTCGGGCGGCTCGTTCCAGGGGTTTTCGAGCACGCCGCATTCG
>CABVEH010000057.1 GCA_902497215.1 uncultured Eggerthellaceae bacterium
CAACGTGCGCCCCACGGGCAAGTCGAAGCAGCAGGCCGAGAAGGAGAAGGTGGACATCCGCCTGTACAGGGTCATCTACCAGGCCATTGAGGACATCAACGCGGCACGCGTGGGCCTTCTGTCGCCCGACATCGTCGAGGAGGACACCGGCATCGCCGAGGTGCGCGAGACGTTCAAGGTCCCCAAGGCGGGCACCATCGCCGGCAGCTACGTCGTGGAAGGCGAGCTGCACCGCGACGACAAGGTGCGCGTCGTGCGCGACGGCACCGTCATATTCGAGGGCGCCATCAGCTCGCTTCGCCGCTTCAAGGACGACGTCACGAGCGTGAGGTCGGGCTACGAGTGCGGCATCGGCATCGAGAAGTTCCAGGACATCAAGGTGGGCGACACCATCGAAGGATATGTCGTCAAGGAAGTCGAGCGTACCGAATAGGTCTTCCATGCCGGTCTGCTTGCCGTTCAAAGCGGCCAAGGCCTCGCACGCGGCGCAGCAAGGCCGCTTTGCTCGGTCTCGGCCGCGTTTCTCGACAAGCAGATCCGCCATGAAAGCCCTTTTTTCGAAAGAGGAAGAATGAAGCAGGGAAACAGGAAGGTCGACGAACAGGCCAGGGAGACCATAGCCAGCATCCTGCTGTTCGACGTGTCCGACCCAAGGCTCGACCTGGTCACCATAACAGGGTGCAAGGTCAGCTACGACCGGGCGTACTGCGACGTCTTCTACACCGTCGACCCGGAAAGGTACGAGTCGACCGCCGAAGCGCTCGAGGCATCCAAGGGGCATATAAGGTCGGTGATGGCGAAGAAGCTGCACTGGCGGAAGGCACCCCTGCTCAGGTTCCATCTCGACGAGACGGTCGACGTCGCCGAAAGGATGGGACGCGCGCTAGAGCATGAGAAGGGCAGGCTTTCCGAAGACGCTGCAACCGAGGAGGAACCCGAGGACGCGCGGCGATGACGGCTACGCCCCAGACCAATACGACCTTGCAGGAAATTTCCCGTGCGCTGGCGAAATGCGACAGCGTCGCGATATGCGGGCACGTCAATCCCGACGGCGACTGCATAGGGTCCACGCTCGGGCTTGCCTGCGCCCTTTGGGCAGCGGGCAAGGAGGCGCATCCCCTGGTTGCGGACGACGAACCCTTGGACTCCTCTTTCTCCTTCATGCCCGGTTTTCATAAGATGGTCCCCGCCTCCTCGTTCGAAGGAAGCGTTGACGCGTTCGTCGTGGTGGACGCGCCCAACGGGGAGCGGATCGGGCATGCTGCAGAAGAGTTGAAGAATCGCGCTCCGTTGACCGTCACGATCGACCACCATGCAGCCCCCGAACGGCACAGCATGCTGAGCTACACCGACCCCGACAGCGCCAGCACCACTCTTCTCGTCTGGGAGGTCGCCAAGCATTTGGGCGTCGATTCCGACGCTTCCGGAATGCGTGACGTCGCGACGTGCTGCTATTCGGGCCTGGTGACCGACACAGGCCGCTTCATGCACCAGAACACCAACGTCGAGGCCTTCATGGCGGCGGCGCAGATGGCCGCCTGCGGAATCGATGTCGCCCATATCTCCGAATGCCTGTTCCAGAGCAGGACCGAGGCGTCCGTGAAGCTTGACGCCATAGCGGTCGACCGCATGCGTCCCGTAGGGGCGCATGCGCTGCTCAGCTGGCTCACGCTCGCCGACATGGACGCACTGGGCGCAAGCAAGCACGACGCCGAGAACGCGATCGCCCCCATAAGGTCCATAGCCGGGTTCCAGGTGGCCTGCCTTCTCAAGGAGCGCGAAGACTGCGTGCGTGGAAGCCTTCGTGCCAAGGACGACACCGACGTCGCCGCCATCGCACGCGAGTTCGGCGGGGGAGGGCATAAGGCCGCAGCCGGCTTCACCTTGGAATGCGGCATCGACGAGGCCGTCTCCGTCATGGAAGAGCGGCTGTCCGGGCTGTAGCCTGCGCCGGTGAGAAAGGCTGCATGCTTTGAAGCGAGGGGATTCGGGCTTGAGCATGGTGCTGGGCGTCGTCAAGCCCAGCGGCATGTCTTCCCATGACGTGGTCTCCAGGGTCCGCAGGGGCCTCGGAGAGAAGAGGGTGGGACACGCGGGCACGCTCGACCCGTTCGCGAGCGGCGTGCTGCCCGTGCTCGTCGGCCCTGCCACCCGTCTCGACAAGTACGTCACCGAGCATGACAAGTCATACGTTGCCGACATAGCGCTCGGTGCCTCCACGGCAACCGACGACCGTTGCGGCGAGGTTCTGCGCACCGCACCCGTTCCCCCGTCCGCATACGACCCTGGTTTCGCTTCCGAGGCACTCGACGCCTTCGTCGGGAAGTCGATGCAGATGCCGCCAGCCTACTCTGCCATAAAAGTCGGCGGGAAGAAGGCGTGCGACGAGGCGCGGAAGGGGAACCTCATAAAGCTGGAGCCGAGGCCTATCGAGGTGTATTCGGCACAGCTGCTTGGCATCGAGGACAAGGAGGACGTCGTCGTCTGGTGCGTCGACTTCCATGTGTCTAAAGGGACGTACGTCCGCGCCCTGGCGCGCGACGTAGGGAGGAAGGTAGGGGTGCCGGCCCATCTTGCGGAACTGGAAAGGAAGCGTGTCGGCTGCATCGGCATCGAGGACTGCCTCCCGCTCGACGACATCGACTCGCTTCGTGCGAACGCCCAGATCGACCCCGTCAGGCTCTTGGGCATGAGGGTGCTGTTCGCAGACGAAGAGCAGTCCGCAATGGTGCGCAACGGCCGCGGGATAGACCCCTCCCGGTCACGGATGTACGAGTTCTGCGGCAGCCGTCCCGACAATGGGTGCTCGTGCATGCCAGCGTTCGTCGAAAGCCACGCGCCTCTAGAAGACGGCGAGCTTGTGGCCGTCGTGTCGTCGAACAGGCTTTCCGCGGTGTACCGCTACGATCCTGCAAGGCGCATGCTCGTCGCCGACTGCGTATTCCAGGTGGAGGTGAGCCGTGGCGCAGACATTTGACCTAGGAGAAGCGGTTTCTGCCAAGGCGCTGAAGGGCGCTGCGTGCGCAATCGGAGTGTTCGACGGAGTGCATCTGGGACACAGGCTCCTTATCGACGGGATGGTCGAATCTTCGAGGCAGTCAGGGTCGCCGTCGGCGATCGTCACCTTCGACATAGACCCGGACGAACTCTTCGACAAAGGCTCCCTCAAGAAGCTTCAATCCAACGAAGAAAGGCTGCGGATGCTTGGCGGCCTCCAGGCCGACTTCGTCGTCGTGATCCCATTCACGCGGGAGTTCGCCTCCTTGCCTCCGGAAAGGTTCCTGGACGAAGTCCTTGGCGGCCTGGGCGTGTCGAGCGTTTTCGTCGGAAGCGACTTCAAGTTCGGTTCGAAGGCGGCAGGGGACGTCGCGATGCTTTCCAACTGGGGAGACGCGAACGACGTCGACGTCTCGGTCGCAGGCCTGCTGGAGGTCGACGGCATTCCGGCAAAGTCGACCAACATCCGGCGCTTCCTCGGCGAAGGCAATGTTCGTGAGGCCAGGAAGCTGCTAGGCAGGAACTATTCCTTCGAAGGAGACGTGTCGAAGGGCCGCGGCGAGGGGATGCAGATGGGGTTCGCCACCGCCAACCTCAACGTTCCCGACGACAGGCTCATCCTTGCCGACGGAGTCTACGGAGGATACGGCACCGTCGACGGGAAGAGGTACAAGGCGGCCATTTCCGCAGGAGTGCCTCCGACCTTCGCCTCGCGAAGCAAGGACAACCTGGAGGTGCATCTTCTCGGTTTCTCAGGCGACCTTTACGGAAGGCGGCTGCGGGTGGAATTCGCCGAGTGGCTGCGGCCTCTGATCGAGTTCGAGAGCGTCGACGAGCTGGCGAACACGGTGCAGGCCAACATCGCCTGGATAGAGGAGAACCTGTAGAAGCCTGGGTGCAGGCCGCCTAGCGGCGCCCGCGAAGCCCCGAGCTCTTGAAGCCTGGACGCCTGGAACCCTGCTGCGAGGATCCGTTGCGCTTCGGCCTTTTGGGAGCCCGCGACTTCCCCGAGGCCTGGCCGCGCGCCTTCTTGTCGCGGCTCGACTCCTTCGAACCGGCGGCATTGCCCGAACTCTTGTAGCCAGGACGTCTTTCGCTGCGCTGTTTGGATGCCTTCTTCGAATCGCCGGAACCCTTCGAGTCCTGCTTCTTCGAACCCTTCTTCTGCTTGGAGTTCCGCAAGTCCCCCCAGCCTTCGTAGTTGTATCCTGCCGGCTGCTTCGCAGCCTTCCCTGCGCCCTTCTTCGACTTCTGCTTGCCCTTCCGCGACGCCTTTCCGAGTATGGACATGTCTATGTCGTAGCTGTCCATGCGCATCACGGGGATCTCCTTGTTCAGGAGCTTCTCGATCGCCTGCAGCGACTTCAGGGAGTTTCCGCTGACGAACGAGACGGCGAAGCCTTCGTGGCCTGCGCGGCCCGTCCTTCCGATGCGATGTATGTAGTCCTCGGCCATGTCGGGAAGGTCGTAGTTCACGACGTAGTCGACCGACGGTATGTCGATGCCGCGCGCGAGCACGTCCGTGGCCACGATGACGCCCGCCTTGCCCTTGCGGAAGCTGTTGAGCGCCTCGCGGCGCTGGCCCTGCGTGCGGTCGGAATGGATGAGCGCCACCTTGTAGCCGGCGTCATTGAGCATCTTCGCCACGCCCTCGGCGCGCGCCTTCGTCCTGGCGAACACTATGACGCGGTCGTGGCCCTTCTCGTCGAGGAGGCATTTCAGCAGCTCGGGCTTTTCCTTCTGGGACACGGGAAGGAGGTACTGGTCGACTATCTTCGACGTCTCGCCGCGCTGGGCGATCTGTATGACCTCGGGGTCGTCCAGCAGGCCTGCAAGGTTGTTGCGGACGCTCTTGTCTATGGTCGCCGAGAACAGGAGCGTCTGCCTTTCCTCGGGCACCTGCTCGACTATGCGCCTGACATCGGGAAGGAAGCCCATGTCCAGCATGCGGTCGGCCTCGTCAAGCACGAGGACCTCGATGTTCGAAAGGTTCACCACTCCACGCTGCATCAGGTCGCAGAGCCGCCCGGGGGTTGCGATCAGCACGTCGGTGCCTGCGCGAAGCTCCCTGATCTGCGGGCCGTATGGCTTGCCCCCGTACAGCACGGTGGTGTACTGTCCGCACGCCTTCGCAACCTTGTAGCTTACGAACGCGATCTGCTCGGCAAGCTCGCGGGTGGGCGTGACCACCAGTATGCGTGGCCCTCTGGGGCCTCTCTTGAGCTTCTTGAGGCTGCTGACGGTGGGAAGCAGGAAGGCCGCCGTCTTGCCGGTGCCGGTGCTTGCCGCGGCGATGACGTCGCGTCCTGCGAGCACGGCGGGGATGGCCTGTTCCTGCACAGGCGTTGGATTCTCGTAACCGAGCCTTTTGACGGCCTCGAGCGCGCCTTTGCCAAGACCCAGGTTTGAAAACGATGCCATGTTCTTCCTTTCGCGCGTGCCGAGCGCTAGAGCCTTATCGCCGCAGCACCCGAGGTTAGGCCGCCTCCGAAGGCGACGAGCACCACTATGTCGCCCTTGGAGACCTTGCCCGACTGCAACGCCTCGACGAACGCCATGGGGAGGCAGGACGAGCTGGTGTTGCCGGTGTGGTCGATGGACACCTGGAACATATCCAAAGGAAGGTCGAGCCTCTTCGCGGCGAACTCGATGATCCTCAGGTTCGCCTGGTGCGGGATTATCGCCTTCACCTCGTCGAGGGATATTCCGGCCCTGGACACGGCTTCGAGCACGGCATGCTCCATGGCCTTCGCGGCGAACTTGAACACCTTCTGCCCGTGCATGTATATGACCTGCTCCGGTCCGCCATGCATGGCGCGGTCGTCTATGTCGAACAGCGCCTCAATGCGCCTCGCCGCAGGGTCGCATGGAAGCCCGAGCGAGGCGATGTACGAGTAGTCGACGCTCTTCGGGTCGGGACACGCCTCGTCATGGGCCGCCTTGGCGGCCTCGTCGCACACGACGCCCGACTCGTCGAACGGGATGGGGGAGGCGAAGACGTGCTTGCAGGTGAGGGCGTTGGAATCGTCGTCGTCGTTTTTCAGGTAAGACGACAGGACGCCCTGCTCGCTGTCCCTCCATTCGAGGACCATCGCGCCCGCGCCGTCGCCGAACAGCACGCAGGTGTTCCTGTCCTGCCAGTCGGTGAGCCGGGTGAGCCTTTCGGCGCTTACCACGAGGGCGCGGTCGTACCTGTTGCCAGACGCCCCCGTGCCGCCATGCGAGGCCGCCATCATGGCCTCGGCCACCGATAGCCCGTATATGAAGCCGGTGCAGGCCGCGTTCACGTCGAAGGCGACGGCCGAATCGAGGCCCAGCAGCTTCTTGACGGCTGCCGCGTTCGAAGGGACGAGGACGTCGGGCGTGACCGTGGTGAGCACGACGAGGTCGATGCTGGACGGGTCGATGGGCGCATAGCACACCCCGCAGCTTTCCACGGTTGCGCCCTCGCCTGGTTCGTACGACGTTCCCAAAGCCTGGGCGGCGGCGGATGCGGCGAGGTCGAGCAGAGACTCGTTCACGGAGATGCGTCTGGACGATATCCCCGTGCGGCTGACGATCCATTCGTCGCTGGTCTGGACGAGCTTCTCCAAGTCCTCGTTTCGGACCTCCAGGCCAGGCACGGCCTTCCCGAATCCAATCGCGCATGCGCCCACGGCAATCCTCCATTTTTAAACGTAGACAGATGGCTTTTATGATACCAGATGGCAAAGGCGGATAGCTCCTTCCCAGAAACGCATAGAACGTCGTAAATGTACCAAATATGGGATAGTGGATTCCGGGAACCAGCGTAGAGTTCGAACTGCAGTCAAGCAGTCCCGCGAAAGGATCCAAAGATGGGCTTCGCATCAACCTTCGTTCCAATGGCCTTCCATGAAGGATGCAGGTCGGAAGACGTTCCATTTCCCGCTCGCGTCTCGAACCTTCTCTTCGGCGCGCCGAACGCAAGAAGGGCCAACGGCATAGTTTCGACGTCGTTCGACCTCGCGGGGTGGCTGGACAGGGTTGCCGCAAGGCTTTTCGGGCGGCGGAGGAACGTCCCCGTGTTCGCCATCGACAGGATGGGCACGGAATTCCGCGAGAGGCTTCCCCGCATATGGCTCAGCGAGAAGGTATCGAACACGAGGCACGACGGGATGCGCAGGGTGTTCGTGGAAAGCTATCCGTCGGCCCCCGACCACGGCGGAAGCCGGGCAACATACCTCCTAGTAGGCCTGG
>CABVEH010000058.1 GCA_902497215.1 uncultured Eggerthellaceae bacterium
CTGGAGATTCCCGTCTGGGTCAGCGAGTCGGCCCTCACCAACGTCGTGTCGGGCTGCCTGAAGGTGCTGGAGACCCCGACGGCGCTCAGGCAGACCTTGATGCGCTCGAAGTAAGTGGCTCTCAACTTCCAGAACACCGGTCATACGCGGCTCGCGCGAATCCTGCTGGTCGTCTTCCTGGTCGCGTCCATACTGCTGATGACGCTCTATGCCGCGGAAGGCCAGGGCGGCTTCCTGCACAGCCTTCAGACGCAGGTCCATGCCATGTCGGCGCCTTTCCAGATGGTGGGGACCTCGGGAGGCGCGCTTGCCGAAGGAGCCGGCGAGGCAGTGGGCGACGCCACCGCGGACGCCGGCACGCTTTCCGAGCTCAAGAGGCAGAACGAGGAGCTTACGAACCTGCTCGCCCAGACCGAGGAGTACCGCCTCGAGATCGAGCGGCTTCAGGGGCTTCTGAACCTGAAGGAGACCTACAGCATCGACGGGGTGTCGGGCCGCGTCATAGGCCACTCCACTGACGCATGGAACCAGACGATCACCATCGACATCGGCTCGTCCAGCGGCGTCGAGGCAGGACTCACGGTGGTAGGCCCGAGCGGCGTCGTGGGACAGGTGGTGTCGTGCTCGGCCGGTTCGTCCACCGTCAGGCTGCTCAGCGACCCCAACTCGGGCGTGGCGGCCATGATCCAGTCGGTGCGTGCGGAAGGGATCGTGCGCGGCTCGCTCAACGGCCTGCTGTACCTTGAGAACGTCGACGAGGACATAGTCGTCGAGGTGGGCGACGTGGTGCTTACCAGCGGCCTTGGAGGAAGCTTCACGCGCGGCCTGCTGATCGGGCAGGTGGTCAGCGTCACCGGCAAGGCGTCCGACGACACCAGGACGATAATCGTCGCGGCCAACGAGAAGGCGGCCTCCCTCGAGGAGGTCATGGTGGTCTTCAGCGCGTTCTCGGACGCAGGCGAGCCGGGCGGCGCGTCCGGTGCCGACGGCTCAGGCGACCAGGCGTCCGGGGACGGAGACCAGGGGTCGCAGGATGGCGACGAAGGCGACGGTGGTTCCCAGTGACGCCCATGGCGGAAAGATGGCCCGTGGCCGTAGGCGCCGTGGTGGCCGTGCTGTTGCAGGTCGTCGTGGCCCCCAACGTTCACATCTTCGCCGCGGCCCCGAACTTCATCCTGTGCTACGTGGTGGCAATAGCGGTGGGAAACGCCCGTAAGGCGGGCTACATCATGCCCTTCGTCTGCGGCCTGCTGTACGACCTGCTTGGCTCGGGGCCGGTGGGCGCCATGGCCTTCGTGTGCGTCGCCGCGACGTTCCTTGCGTCGCTTGCCTTCCAGGCGCTTGACAACGAGACGCTGTTCATCCCGCTTGCGATAATCCTGGCGTCGTGCTTCCTTGCCGAGCTGGGTTATGGCCTTTTGATGATTGCGTGTGGCATGGATGTCAGTTTGCTGGATGCCTTGCTGCAGGTGTGCCTGCCGTGCGGCCTGTATGATACGGTCTTGTCGATGATTGCCTACCCGCTCGTGCTCAGGTTCGTGCTGAGAGGCAAGCAGCAGAACGAGATGACCATCATCGACACAGGGATCGACTAGGTTTCGAAATGCTCGAAGGAATCATTGCGGCCATAGCAACCGTGCTCGTCGTGGCGTGCGTCGCGCTGCTCGTTTACATCCTGAAGGGCAGGAAGAGCCGTTCCGACATCGTGTCCAACGACGAGATCGAGAGCATCGAGACGTATGGCGTGGGTTCCACGTCCCCTGCTGGGGCGTCGGCGTCGCCCGGCGGAGCCCCAGGCGTGCACGTGAAGACCTCCGAGGAGTCCCTTGCGAAGCCTTCGCAGAGGCTGTCGGGGCGGTTCGGCGCCCTGGCGGCCTTCGTCGCGGCCGTGTTCGCAGCTCTCGGGGCCAAGCTTTGGTCGATGCAGCTGCTGGGCAACGCCGGATATGCCGATGAGGCGCGCGAGAACCTGATGAAGACGGTGTCGACCCCTGCGCCGCGCGGATGCATCTACGACAGGCACGGGCGCGTGCTTGTGAAGAACAACCCCAGCCAGACCGTGCTGGCCGAGGCGTCCGTCGCAGACGACAACGACGTGATCAAGCGCCTTTCCGCCGTGCTCGGGATACCCGAGGGCGTGGTCAGGCAGCGCGTGAAGGACGAATCGCAAGGCGCGCAGAGCCAACGCGTCGTGGCGTCGGGTGTGCGCCTGCGCGACGTGGCGTTCATATCCGAGCACAGCGACGCCTATCCCGGCATATCCATAGAGCAGCGCACGCTCAGGGAGTACCCTTACGGCGCGCTTGCGGCGCATGCGCTGGGCTACACGGGCGCCCCTACCGAGGAGGAGCTCGAGAAGACCCCGAAGGGCCGCGTCATAGAATCGAACGACATAATCGGGAAGAGCGGCGTGGAGCTGTACTACGACGGAATACTGTCCGGCGAGAAGGGGTCGCGCCGCATGGTGGTCGATGCCGCTGGAAAGGTCGTGAACGTGGTGGGGGAGACCGACCCGCAGAAGGGCTCCGACGTCCACCTGTCGCTCGACCTTCACGCCCAGTACGTTGCCGACAAGGCCCTGGCCGAGACCATAGCCCCCGAAGGCGACATCGGTACCGGGGCCGGCGTCTCGGCTTCTGTCGTGGCGATGGACCTGCGCGACGGCGGCATAACGGTCATGGCCAACTACCCCACATACGACCTTACGCACCTGACCGACGGGATCCCCCAGGACATTTGGGAGCTCTACAACTCCGAGGAGTCGCATTCCCCGTTCATCAACCGGGCGATAAACGGGCAGTACCCGCCCGCTTCGACCTTCAAGGCCTTCACGGCCATGGCTGGCCTTGCGTACGGTTTCGCGAACTACGGCAGCACCTGGAGATGCACCGGCGAATGGGACGGCTTCGGGTCGGGCGACATACAGAAATGCTGGGAGCTTAAGGGCCACGGCACGCTCGACCTGCATGGCGGCATCGTGAACTCCTGCGACGTCGTGTTCTACGACATCGCCAAGTCGTTCTTCGACCACGGCCCCGAGGGAACGGGGGAGCTTTCTGAGACCGCGCTTCAGGAATACATCCGCCAGTACGGCTTCGGCGACGCGACCGGAATCGACCTCGACGGCGAATCCACCGGGCGCGTTCCGACGCCCGAATGGAAGGCCGACCAATGGCGCAACGTCCCGTCCGAGGCCCTGTGGCTCGGCGGCGACTATTCGAACATGATCATAGGGCAGGGCGACATGCTGGTGACCCCGGTGCAGCAGGCATGCGCGTATTGCGCTATAGCCACCGGACGCATTCTGAAGCCGCACCTCATCAAGGAGGTCCACAACGGGGCGGGCGACGTGGTGTTCTCGGCCGAGGCCGAGGTGGTCGCCGAGCCCGACGTCGACAACGACCACCTTGAGTACGTGCGTCGGTCGCTCCACGACATGCTCGCCTCCAACAACATGCTGAGCAGCATGTATGCGAAGCTTGGCGTGGACGCTGCAGCGAAGTCCGGCACCGCCGAGCACACCGACCGCGAGGACGACGCCTGGTTCGCCGCCTATGCGCCATACGACGACCCGCGCTATGTCTGCGTGTGCGTCGTCGAGCAGGGCGGAAGCGGAAGCACCGTGGCAGGTCCCATAGTCGGCAAGGTCCTCGCGGCGCTGCAGGAAAGCGACGAGAACCCCGAGGCCGAGGCTGGTTACATCGGTGGGTCTTCCGGCGTGTCCAGGGTCAAGGAGTTCAAGGGCGGCGGGGGGCGCCAGGACTGACATGCCCCTTCCGCAGATAGACAGCGTCGTCGCGAAGCCGAAGCACGCGATGCCCTACAACGCGAAGCGCAAGTCGAAGCTTGCCACCTACGTGTGCATGCCCCTTGCCGTCGTGGTCCTTCTTCTGGTCGCCTACGGCCTTCTCATCTGCTGGTCGGCGACCAACAACGACCCTTCGTACAGCTTCATGAACCAGCTGGTGGGCGTTCTCGGAGGGCTTGTGGTGATGGCGGCGGTGACCGCGTTCGACTACCGCAAGTTCACCGGGATGTACATCGTAATGCTCGTCGTCAGCTGCGTGCTGATATTGTCCCCGCATCTGCCCATCATCGGAGTGAACGCCATGGGGGCGCAGTCGTGGATAAAGATCGGCGTGCAGGTGCAGCCCGGCGAATTTGCCAAGGTCACCATCGTCCTGTTCGCCGCCAGCCTCGTCGCCAGGTACGGCGGCAAGCTGAACGACCTGCGCGAGTACTGCAAGGCCGTCGGCCTGCTGGTCATTCCCTTCCTCTGCATAATGACGCAGCCCGACCTGGGAACGGGGCTCGTTTACCTGTTCATCGCCGCCACGACGCTCGTCATGGGCGGCGCGAAGACGAAGTATCTGCTGGTGTCGCTCGGCATCTTCGTGGCGGCCATCGTCTGCGTGTTCGCCCTCGACGAGCTTCTGAAGTACCAGACCGAGGACGGGTCCACCGAGTACAGGCTGCTGAAGCAGTACCAGCGCTCGCGCCTTCTCGTGTTCCTGAACCAGGATTCGCTCGAGGCCACCGACGAGGGCTACAACCTGAAGCAGGCCATGATCGCCATCGGGTCGGGCGGCCTGTTCGGAAAGGGGCTGGGCGCATCCACCCAGTCCGCGCTCGGGTTTTTGCCCGAGGCCCCCACCGACTTCATATTCTGCGTGCTGGCCGAGGAGTTCGGCTTCGTGGGCGTTGTCGCGCTGCTCGGCCTGTACATAGCCATGGTCGCCATATCGCTGCACATCGCCCGCAGCTGCGACAACCTGTTCGGGATGCTGGTGATATGCGCCATCGTCGGGATGTGGATGTTCCAGATTCTGGAGAACATCGGCATGTGTTGCGGATTGATGCCAATCACTGGAATTCCTTTACCTTTCGTCAGCTATGGTTCATCATTTATGCTCGTCAACTTCGCCATGCTCGGGCTGATAGGCTCGGTGTATTCGCATGAGAACCGCGTCGGGAAAGGGATGAAGTATGCAACTGCCCGTTAACGTCTCCGAGGTGCTTAAGATAGCGACCGACATGAAGGAGGTCGCGAACACGCCCATATCCGTGTCCATCTACATCGACGACACGGCCCCCGGTGCGCTGGTGGGGCATGTCCGCTCGGCATTCTCCAGCGCGGCCGAGCACACGAGGGTCACGATCGACTACCTCGACGACGACCCCATCAACATCAAGAGCAACGAGGACGCGGGCATACTGGTCGCAGGGGACTCGCCCCGCATCGGCGAGGAGGCCAAGCGCCTTCGCGATGCCGGCGTTCCGGCGATGGTGGTGTGCGCCGACCCGGCCGTAGTGGAGGAGATCGCCAGGCAGGCCGGATGCCCCATCCCTGCAGCTGACGTCGTGGCTCCTGTTAAGCTGGAGTCGCAGCTGGTGGCGAACATCGTCTCGAAGATACCCTTCGTCGGTGCAGCAGGGCCGTCGAAGCACGGGGCAGAGCGCGTCGAGGACACGCCCGACGGGCCCGTGGTCGAGGCTGTTGGGGACGATTCGTCCGTCGGGGCGGTCGCGCTGGACGAGGAGTCGTTCAGGGTGCTCGACACGCGCATGGGCAAGTGGGTGATATCCGCCATAAAGGACAAGGACCTCGCCTTCGCCATGTCGTTCCCGTTCATCAGGAGGCCTCTGGCCGAGGATGCCATAACCGCCACGTCGCTTCAGAACTGCGCCGTGGGCCTGGTGCCGTTCCTTCCAGGGGCCGACATGCCCATAATGACGCTCAACCAGGTGAAGATGACCCTGCAGATAGCCACCGCGTACGGCCAGCCGCTCGACGCCGACCGCGTGAAGGAGATAGCGGTCATAGTCGCCGGCGCGTTCCTGTGCCGCAACCTGGTGCGCACCGCAACCAAGGCCATACCCTTCGCAGGATGGATCATCAGCGGCGGCATGGGGTTCGCGGCCACCGAGGCCATGGGGCGCGCGATGATCGAATACTTCGAGGCGGGCGGTGACATAGTGGGCGTGGCCAGCGTCATGCAGACTGCCCGTGACGCGGCGATGAAGGCCTCGAAGCAGGCAGCCGCATCCCCTGCGGGTCAAAGTCTCATCGCCAAGGCCAAGCAGCTTGCAGGCGACGTCGCCGCGGCCGGCAAGGCGAAATAGCGCGTGGCGGCAACCGATAGCGTCTGGGGCGACATCGAGCCCCTGCTGCCCCTTGTGGAGAGGCCGTCGAGGTACATCGGCGGCGAATGGGTCGCTGGAGCCTGCGACGACGGGCGCTGTGACGTTTCCGAAGTCGACGCATGCGAGGGGTTTGCCGGCGCTGCCGATTGTGCGGCCGATGCGCAGGACGCGTTCTCCTTCTGCATGATCTACCCGGACACTTACGAGCTCGGACAGCCGAACCAGGCGCTGCGCATCCTGGTGAACGCAGTGAACGCCCAAGATGGCATGCATGCCGAGCGTGCGTTCCTCCCCGCCGTCGACATGATCGAACTCATGCGCGAGAAGGATGTGCCCCTGTTCTCGCTGGAGAGCTTCCGTCCCGTGGGCGGATTCGACGCCGTGGGAATCACCATGCCTCACGAGCTGGCCGCCACGAACGTCCTAGAGGTCTTGGACCTTGCAGGCATTCCTTTGCATGCGCGGGACAGGGCGCAGGAAGACCCAATCGTAATAGGCGGGGGGCCGTGTGCGTTGAACCCCGAGCCCTACGCCCCTTTCTTCGACGCCATAACCATAGGCGAAGGCGAGGAGGCCACCCCGGAGCTCCTGCGCTGCATACGCGATGCGAGGCAACGGGGATGCAGCAGGGACGAGATCCTGCTTGCCATGGCGAAGGTTCCAGGCACGTACGTCCCGTCGCTGTACGAGCCCGTCCCCGAAGGCGAGGTCCAGACGGAAGGCCGCTGGGTGAGGCCGCGTTTCGACGGCGTGCCCGAGGTCGTGCACAAGCGCGTGTTCGAAGGCTTTGCAGATTCTGATGCCTGGGAGCCTATGACGGTGCCTTACATGGAGATAGTCCACGACAGGCTCAACGTCGAGATACTTCGCGGGTGCGCCCGCGGGTGCCGCTTCTGCCAG
>CABVEH010000059.1 GCA_902497215.1 uncultured Eggerthellaceae bacterium
GAAGGCAAGCACCCTGTCTACAACGTCTGCGGAAGCACCCAGACGTCGGCGAGGCGCCTGTACCAGCTGGCATGCCAACGCCATGGCGTTCCGGAACACGACATCGTCTGGGACCACCCCACGGGAGTCGTCGTCGCCAACAGCGACCTGATAAGGGAAGAGCTGGGCTGGCGAGACGTCCATGACCTGGAAGAACAGCTGGCGAAGGGACAGGTGTCACGCGAGCTTCCTTCGTCGCGCAAGAAAACCAAGAAGAAGCTGTCCATACCGAAGGCCGTCCGCCAGCTGGTGGAGAACCTGCTCGTATTCGCCGCATTCTTCGCCCTCGCCATGTTGTGCCAGTCCAACGCGGTGTTCTCCCAGATCGACTGGCTTCTGATTTACGTCATCCTGGTCTCCCTCTTCTACAACGTCTACCAGAGCGCATTGGCGGCAATTCTGGCCAGCGTCGCGTTCCTGTTCGGACAGAACGTCAACCTTTTCGAGCCCAACACCTTCCAATCCTCTGCGGGAAGCATATTGGCGGTGGTGCAGTTCGTGTTCCTCGGGCTCATGGTCAGCTACACGACCAGCATGCTTAGGGAAGAGGTGCGGCACAGGCGAAGCGACCTGGAAGAGTTGCAGGAGGAATACGAGGACCTCAGCGCGATCAACGACGAAAACGTGCTGATCAAGAACGAGTACGAGCGCAGGCTTCTGACGTCGAAGACGGGCTTCCCGAAGCTTTACGAGCTGACAAGCCGCCTGATGGTCCAAGAGCCCGACAGGATTCTTCTGGAAACCATGCAGGTCATATCCGAGCTGATGCGGACGGACACGGTGGCGATCTACCAAGGACAGGCGGGAAGCCCATGGCTTAGGCTGGTCGGGGCCCTGAACGACGACTCGCCAATCGGCGGGAAGACGTGGAACCTTTCCGAGTGGCCCAGGATAGAAGGCGCGGTTGCGCGCGGCGAGCTTTATCAAGGCGAGGTCGGAACCGACGAGCCTGCCGTCGTGCTTCCCATAGTGTGCCAAGGGGCGCCGGAGGCCGTGGTCCTCATCAAGAGGCTGCCCTACGAGAGCGAGACCTTGTACCACGTCAACCTTCTGAAGACGCTGTCGCTGCTTTTGCGCGACGCCATGGAGAAGGCGATGCAGTACGAGGACCTTTCGCGCGACGAGCGATACGTGAAGGGGACCGACGTCCTCAAGCCGGCGGCGTTCCAGAAGAGGATCCTCATCGCCCAGGAAAAAGCCGACAAGGGCATCGCGGACTACTGTGTAATAGAGATAGTGTCCCCCGGCTCCCTCAAGAAGACGGCTGCGATCGTCAACGAAACCATCCGCGTGACGGACTGCATGGGAACCGACGACAGCAAGAGGCTGTTCGTGTTGCTGAACAACACCGAGCCCGAAAGCCTGGTTCATGTGCAGGAGCGCTTGCGGGCATATGGGGTCGAAATCCGCTCGGTCCCGGTAAAGTTCGTGACGGCTTAGGGACTGCCGGTGGAGGACAGGGCGGCAATCATCCTGGCTTTGTTCCTGGCGGCGAACACCGCGCTGGCGTTGGTGTGCGCCATCGTCAGGGCGGTTCGCGGGAAGAACGTCGGAATCGTGCTCTTCTTCGTGTTCCTGCCGGGCCTCGGGTTCCTTCTTTTCTACCTTCCAAGGCTGTTTCCTGCGCTGTTCGGAAAGGCGGGCGTTGACAGGGAGGCGGTTCTGACGCATGCCTTCGACATAGACCGGCAGCCAGAGCATCCTGACGTGCGGGAGGCCTTGGACGTGGTGCCTGTGGAAGACGCCATGGCCGTCAGCGGCACCATGGAGAAGAGAGACCTCTTGCTGAGGCAGCTGACGAAGAGCCTGGAGGACAACTACAAGATCCTTCTGGCGGCCGAGCAGGACGAGGACTCCGAATCGGCGCACTATATAGCTGCGGCCAAGATGGAGATATACCGCCTGCAGCAAGCCCGCTGGCTGGAATGCCGCAGGGATTGCGAGCAATACCCCGACGACCTTGGCAAGTACCACACCGCCTGTGCCGCTCTTGTCGACATGCTGTCGAGCGAGGTCCTTTCCGACAGGGAGATGTCGGCCTACAGGCGGCGGCTGTGCGAGATGGTTCAGGAAAGGATCGAAGCTTCCGAGGACGAAGTCACATTGGAAGAGTACGTTGCGTGCCTGGAATCGCTCGTCGAGCTCGGCCGCTACGACGACGCGGAGCTTCTGTGGCTGGAGCATGCCGATCGCATGCGAAGCGAGGCCGCCTACAGCATCCTGCTTGGGATGTTCTATCGGATGGGCGACAGGCGGAAGTTCGAAGGCGTCATGGACGACTTGCGCAGGAACCGTCAGGTCCGCCTGACCCCTGCAGGGTTGGAGCAGCTGCGTTACTGGACGAACCGCCTTGCCGCGTCGGCCCCGGACGGGTTGCCTCGAAGCCAGGCTTGTTGCGTAGGGCGCCGGTAATGCTGTCTTTCAAACGATTGATGTATCTAGTGGTGGCCGTTGCCGCCCTGGGCTGCGCGTTCTTGGCCTACGGCATCGTTTCCGGCCAGTCGGCGGCAACCTCTTCCGGCGGCGAGGATGCTCCCAGGCGCGATTTCGTCGAGGCCGGGAAGGTCGCAGAAGGCGACAAGCCGCAGGTGTGGGTTCTGGGCGACTCCAAAGACGCTCGGCTGAAGGACATCCGAGACAACGTGAGCCGGTTCTGCGACGACGCCCACCTCGCAGCGTCTGATTCCAAACGCCTGGATGTCGGTGCCGTAGGCGCCCAGGACGTCGTGGTGGTTTGCGACGAATCGATCGGCGAATATGCAGACGCTGAAGAACTCGAGCGGTTCGTGGCCGAAGGAGGACGGGTGGTGATGGCGGCGGGCCTTGCGGAAGGCGACGGCGACTCCTCCCTGTGGCCGGTGCTGGGCATCCGGGGCAAGGGCGCGCGATGCGCCTGCGAAGAACTCGAATTCGAGCAGCCGTTTCTTCCCGTGCAGCCGCAAAAGACCCGGTATGGCGGAAGCATCGATGCGGTCAGCGTGGAAGTCGTCGAGGATGCGAACGTTTACGTCCGCGATGCGGAAAGCGGGACTCCGGTGCTTTACACCCTTGAGTGGGGGAAGGGCGAAGTCTGCGTCATCAACGGGTCCTTCCTTGCCGACGTTCGCTGCATGGGGCTGCTGACGGGGGCGATCGGCGCGATTCTGCCCGATTTCATCTATCCCATCCTGGGGGTGAAGGCCGTGTTCCTCGACGATTTCCCGTCGGCGGGGGCCTCTTATGACGAACTGTGCCAGAAGCTGTACGGCTACTCGGCGGAAGGGTTCGTCCGCGAAGAGGTTTGGGGTTCCTTCCAGGGCCTGTCGCTGCGTACCGAAACGCCGCTCACATCCAGCGTGGTGGCCGTGTCGTCGTCCAGGCAAGGCTTCGAAGACGCAAGCGACACGCTGTTCATGGCCGTGGGGAAGTCGGTCCTGCAGTTCGGCGGAGAGCTTGCATACGCTTCCGACTGCTCCGACAACACGCAGGTAGTCTTCGACCAGGAGCTGATAGACCGGCTTTCGTCGACGTTCGCCGGCTACTCCTTCCAGGGCCTCGCCTTGGAGACGGACGCCTTCTCTTCGAAGATGACCGCGGTGCCCGATGCGGACATCCGGTTCGTTCGCGGGATGCTTGACGGCGACGAGGCGCGTCTTTCGTGCCGGAACGGCCTCACGGTGTTCCCTGCGGCTACCGAAGGTGCGTCCATGGAAGACGGCAGCCTGTTCGAGGTCTGCTCGGTCTTGGGGTCTTACGGCATGGTTTCGCATGTGTTCGACGTCGAGGAGCTGATCGCAACCGATGATGGGGCTGCCGTTTGGGACTCCAGCAAGGAGCAGATAGGGCTTTTCGAATCGGAGGTTCTTTCCCGTGCGACATGGCTTGAAGGAAGAACCCTTTCCCAGACCGGAGACGACGTGAAGAGCTACATGGACCTGGACTACGGATGGACCAGAAACGGCGACCGCTTGGAGCTGGACTGCAAGGGGGCCGTGAAGGGGCAAGCCTTCTTCTACCGCACCGACGCCCGCATCGTCGATGCCGAGGGGCTGACCTATCAGGATGCCGGGAACGGGTATTACCTGCTGCGCATCCAGGGAGGCCATGCGGAAATCGCTCTCGAGGAAAGGGGGTAGCGCATGCGGGTCTGCCTGATTTGCGAGGGGAGCTATCCGTACGTCCCGGGAGGGGTCTCAAGCTGGGTGCAGATGCTATGCAGCCAGTTCGCAGACATAGAGTTCGTGATATGGGCCCTCGCCACCACCCGTGAGGAGATGCCCGAACCCGTGTGCCCGATCCCGCCCAACGTCAAGGAGGTCCGCACGCTTTACCTGGGGGATTCGACCTTCAAGAAAAGCGGCAAGAAGGTTCGGCTCACCCGCAAGGAGAAGGACGCCCTGAAGAGCCTCGTGGGCGATTCGGTTGACGACATCGACTGGGTAGGAGTGCTCGACCTTGCGAAGCGCCACCACAGGCACCTCAGCGACATGCTGATGAGCGAGTCGTTCTTCGACGTTTGCATGGAGGAATACCGCAGGCAGGATTCCAAGAAGGTGTTCCATCACTTCCTATGGAACCTGAGGGGGATCTACTTCCCCTTGATGCACATCCTTTCGCAAGACATCCCGAAGGCCGACGTCTACCATGCCGTTTCTGCCGGCTATGCGGGAATCCTGGGAAGCTGCGCATCCTACATAGAAGGGGCGCCCTTCCTTCTTTCCGAGCACGGCATCTACACGCGCGAGAGGGAAGAGGACATCATCCGCTCCCAGTGGGTCGAAGGCGAGTTCAAGGAGCTGTGGATCGACTTCTTCAAGAAGATGTCGTTCATCGCCTACCAGCAGGCCAGCATAGTCACGACCCTGTTCGGGGTCAACCGCTCCCTGCAGATCGAGTTGAAATGCCCGCCCGAGAAGATCGTCGTCGTTCCAAACGGCGTGAACGCCAGCGACTTCGACGCATGCCTCGAGCGAAGAAGCCTGCCGCGCTCGGAAGGCGAGCGGCCCTTCACGTTGGGGGCGGTGCTTCGCGTGGTGCCGATCAAGGACGTCAAGACCATGCTCCTCGCGTTCGACATCGTCAGGAAGGTGATGCCCGGCACGCGGCTGAAGATCATGGGTAACTGCGAGGAGGACCCCGCGTATTACCACGAGTGCACCGACCTCCTTGCGGAGCTGGGGACGGAAGGCGTCGAGTTCCTGGGCCAAGTCAACGTCAGGAAGCACCTGTGCGACGTCGACCTGCTTCTCCTTTCCAGCATCAGCGAGGGGCAGCCTTTGGCCGTCCTCGAGGGAATGGCCGCTGGGATTCCGTTCGTCGCAACCAACGTAGGTGACTGCAAGGCGCTGCTCGAAGGCGAGCGCGAAGACGACGGCTTCGGCCCCGCCGGTCTTGTGGTGCCGGTCATGAACAGCGAGGAGATGGCGCAGGCAATACTTCGCCTTCTAAGGAACCCCGAGCTCATGGAGAGCATGGGAAAGGCCGGAAGGAAGCGGGTCGAGGCGTACTACGACCGGGATGAGATGCTCGCGGCGTTCCGCGCGATCTACGAGATACTGAACGAGGGAAGCTCATGGCCGGAATAGGATTCGAGCTCAAGAAGATATACGGCAGGAAGACGCTCGCCGCGAACCTGTGGGGAGCGATATACGCCACCATGACCACCATCGGCCCCGCCGTGTTGTCGGCGGCGTTGATGCTGGTGCTGAAGTTCCTGCTGGACCGATCGGGGCTCACGGTGCTGGAGAGCCGGTTCTTCATATCCTCGGCCACCACGGCCTTCGTGCTGGCAACCCTGGCTTCGCTGGTCTTCGCCGCGCCCATATCCCGCTACATCTCCGACTGCATCTTCTTGGAGCGCGAGCAGGACATATGCCCCTCGGCGTTCGGGGCCCTTGCGCTTTCCACCATGCTGTCAGGGATCCTCATGCTTCTGCTGTGCGTGGGGATATTCCTGTCTTCCGACGACGTGCCCATGGTGTTTTTGGCCGTCTATTACCTTCTCGGCGTGCTGGTGACCGACGTCTACACCATGATGACCTATGCCTCGGCGTTGAAGCACTACAAGACGCTCACGTTCGGCTTCCTTCTGGGCGTCGTGCTTGGAATAGGCCTCTTCTTCCTTTGCGACTCATGGCATTTGGTCGACCGGGTGACCGCCGGCACCGTGGGCCTGGCCGTGTGCTACATGGTCGTCTTGTGTGCGCTGGTGTTCCAGTGCGTGAAGGCGTTCGGGATGCCGAAAGGACGCTACTTCGCGTTCCTTTCCTACTTCCGCCGCTACCCGAAGCTGACTATTGCGGGGGCCGCGTATTCCTTCGGGCTGTATTGCCCCACCCTCATATACTGGCTTTTCTCCGGGATGATCGAGCACGTCAACATCTTCCAGACGACGCCCACCTACGACATCGCGCTGTTCCTGGCGGTCGTCGTCAACATGCCTTCCCTCGTCATCTTCGTCGTGAAGGTGGAAACGGCCTTCTACGAGAAGTACACGTCGTACGTTTCCGCGCTGAACAACGGCACCTACGCCATGATCCAGAAGGAGCGCGAGGTCATGTCCAGGGTGTTGCGGTACCAGCTGTTCTTCGTGTACGAGATACAGCTCATCATAACCGTGGTGCTTGTGTGCCTGGTGTTCGTGTTCTCCCCTTACCTGAACGCCGGAACCCAGATGCTGGACATGTTTGCCGTGTTGAGCCTGGGCGTCTACGCGGTGTTCTGCATGTACTTCACGATCGTGGTGTTCTACTACTTCTCGGATTACGGCGGGGCGTGCATAAGCGCCTGCGTGTTCCTGGGCGTGACGGCCGTATGCGCCGTCGTGGCGGTCCTGCTCGGGGGTTTCTATCCCATGCCGTTGCTGATAGGCGGCCTTTGCGGATGGGTTGTTGCGTTCCTGCTGCTGCGTCGCCGGATGAGCCGCCTCGACAGCTTCCTGATGTGCTAGGCGCCCGGTGTGTCAGGGGACGTTCACTTTTGGCACAG
>CABVEH010000060.1 GCA_902497215.1 uncultured Eggerthellaceae bacterium
CAACATGGGATTCGGAACCGCAGTCGGTATCCTGTTCTTCGTGCTGGTGCTGTTCGCTGCGCTTACCAGCGCCATCTCGCTGGCCGAGACCATGGTCTCCATCATCATGGACGGCGCCCACTGGACGCGTCGCAAGGCCATCATCGTCGTCACTGTGTTCCTGTTCGTCATGGGAACCGTCGTGAACCTGGGCTACAACGGGCTGTCGTTCCTCGAGCCGTTGGGGGCGGGCACGTCGATACTCGACCTGTTCGACTTCCTTTCGAACTCGGTGATGATGCCCATCGCGGCGCTCATGACCTGCATCTTCGTGGGCTGGGTCATCAAGCCTCGCGACCTCGAGACCGAGATCAAGCGGTCCAGCAAGTTCGTGGCCGAGAAGGTGTGGGTGGCCATCATAAAGTACATCGCCCCCGTGCTGATCGTCATCATCCTGGTCGCCTACGTGGCCGCCCAGTTCGGCTTCTTCAGCATGTAAGGAGAGGCGATGGCTCTATCGATAGGAATAGTGGGGCTGCCGAACGTCGGCAAGTCCACCCTGTTCACGGCGCTCACCAACAAGGGCGGCGTGGCTGCCAACTACCCGTTCGCCACAATCGAGCCGAACGTGGGCGTGGTGCCCGTGCCGGATGCGCGCCTTGACGAGCTTGCCAAGATCGACAACCCGGCGAAGATCGTGCCGGCCACCGTGGAGTTCCTGGACATCGCAGGGCTCGTGGAAGGCGCGTCGAAGGGGGAGGGCCTGGGCAACCAGTTCCTCGCGAACATCCGCGAGACCGATGCCATCTGCGAGGTGGTGCGCTACTTCAGCGACCCCGACGTGGTGCACGTCGCCGGAAAGGTCGACCCGGCTTCCGACGTTGAGACCATCAAGACCGAGCTCATCCTTGCCGACATCGCCACGGTTGAGAAGGCGATCCCCCGCCTCGAGAAGGAGGCCAAGCGCGACAAGTCCGCGCAGGCGAAGCTCGACGTGGCGAAGAAGGTGCTCGACGGCTTGAACGAGGGGCATCGCGCCCGCACGCTCGACCTGGACGAGGACGAGGTGCAGAACCTGTACGAGCTGCACCTGCTCACCATGAAGCCGATGCTCTACATCGCCAACGTCGACGAGGACCAGGTGACCGCCGAGCTTGACCCGATAGACGGCTTGATTCCCGTGCCGATTTCCGCCCAGGTGGAGGCCGACCTGGCCGAGCTTGACGCCGACGAGCGCGCGGAATACCTGGCCGAGATGGGGCTTGACGAAAGCGGGCTCGGGCGCCTAGTGCGCGAGGCTTACCGCCTGCTGGGCCTGCAGTCGTTCTTCACCAGCGGCGAGACGGAAAGCCGTGCCTGGACGGTGCCCATCGGCGCGAAGGCCCCGCAGGCCGCGGGCGTCATCCATTCCGACTTCGAGCGTGGGTTTATCAAGGCCGAGACGGCCAGCTACGAGGACTACGTCTCCAACGGCGGCGAGAAGGGCTGCCGCGAGAGCGGGAAGCTGCGCCAGGAGGGCAAGGACTACGTCGTGCAGGATGGGGACGTCATGCACTTCAAATTCAACGTCTAATCCGCCGAGATACCTGCCCTTGCCGCTCCAAGCACTCCTTCCTCGTTGGACGAAGCCAACTCGGTCGTGCTTTCGCTGCAATTGCAGGCACCTCAGCGGCTTATCCGTCGAATTGCATTCAACGTTTAGGCCCTGTGGCACGCAATCCAGGCCTTGCCTGAAGAGAGGCCTACGTAGGGGTGCAGCTTGCTGCGTCCGCGGGCGGACGTGAAGTCCGCCCTACGTCAACCGGCATGTCGTCATGCTGGGCCGCAATGCTATCATGGAGTTTCCAAGCACAAGCGGCTGAAAGCGGTTCACATGACACAGCATCTCACCGACAAGGACGTGCGCGACATCGCGGAATACACGCGCATCGGCCTTACCGAAGACGAGGTCGGAAGCATGACGCGCGACCTCAACAGCATCATCGACAGCCTCGCGCCCATCCTTGAGTACGACCTCGAAGGAGTGGAGCCCACGTTCCATCCGATCGGCGACCTTTCCAACATCATGCGCGAGGACGTGGAGGGCGTCTCGTTCACGCAGCGCGTGGCGCTGGAGAACGCGCCCAAGCAGCAGGACGGAAGCTTCCTCATCCCGTCGATCCTGGGGGACGGGGGCGATTGCTGATGGCTGCAGTCGGAAAGCCTTTCGGCGCCATGGGCGCCGCCGAAATCCACGCCGGGTTGGCGGCCAAGGAGTTCTCGGCCGCCGAGGTCACGGCGAACGCGCTCGACCGCATCCGCCGGTAGGGCGAAAAGGTGCACGCCTTCCTCGAGGTGACCGAGGACGCCGCCAAGGCCCAGGCGACGCACATCGATTCCGCCATCGCCTCCGGCACGTTCGCCGACATGGGCCCGCTTGCCGGCGTTCCCATTGCCTACAAGGACAACATGAACATGACGGGCACTCACACCACCTGCTCGTCGAACATGCTGCAGAACTACGTTTCGCCCTACACGTGCACCCCGGTGCAGCGCACGCTTGACGCGGGAATGATTCCCCTGGGCAAGCTGAACATGGACGAGTTCGCCTTCGGGTCGTCAACCGAGACGAGTGCGTTCGGCCCCACGTGCAACCCTTGGGGACTGACGCACGTGCCCGGCGGGTCGTCCGGTGGAAGCGCCGCAGCCGTGGCGGCCGGGCTCGTGCCGCTGTCCCTTGGGTCCGACACCGGCGGGTCCATCCGCCAGCCTGCGTCGTTCTGCGGCGTCGTGGGCGTGAAGCCTACGTACGGCGTGGTGTCGCGCTACGGCATCGTGGCGTTCGGAAGCTCGCTCGACCAGGTCGGGCCGTTCGCACGCACGGTTGAGGACGCCGCGCAGCTGCTGAACGCGATATCTGGTCACGACCCGCTCGACTGCACCAGCCAGCCCGTCGACGTCGACTTCGCCGCCAACCTCGGCGAAGGCGTGCGCGGCATGCGCATCGGCATAGTCCCTGCGTTCATGGACGCCAAGGGCCTCACCCCCGAGGTCAAGGTCAAGGTGCAGGAGGCCGCTGACAAGCTGCAGGCTCAGGGCGCGGAAATCGTGGAGGTGCAGCTTCCCAACGCTCAGGCGGCCATGAGCGCCTACTACGTGCTGGGCCCGTGCGAGGCTTTCAGCAACCTGGCACGCTTCGACTCGGTGCGCTACGGCTATTGCGACCCCGGACACGCCGACCTGGGCTCGCAGTACGAGGCCAGCCGATCGAAGGGCTTCGGCGACGAGGCGCGCAGACGCATCATGCTGGGAAGTTACCTGCTTTCCGCGGGCGTGTACGACAAGTACTACTACCCGGCGCAGCAGATCCGCACGCTCATCACGCAGGACTACGCCCAGGCGTTCCAGAAGGTGGACTGCATACTGGCGCCAGTTGCGCCGCGCACGGCGTTCGAGTTCGGCGAGGTGACCGATCCCACCGAGATGTACCTGTCCGACATGTTCACCATATCCATCAACATCGCGGGCAACGGCGGCATGTCGATGCCCGTCGGCCTGGGCGCCGACACGGGGCTGCCCGTGGGAGTGCAGCTGATATCGGCGGCGTTCCGCGACCAGGACATGCTGCGCGTGGCTGCCGCGCTCGAACGTGAGTACGGGCCGGCATGCGTCGCGCCCGACTTCGCCTCGGAAGGCGGTGATGCGGAATGAAGAAGCTGGAAGAGGTGCTGCGCGACTGGGAGCCCGTCATAGGGCTTGAGGTGCACGCCGAGCTGACCACGCTCGAAACGAAGATGTTCTGCGGGTGCAAGCTGGAATTCGGCGCCGAGCCGAACACGCACACCTGCCCAGTGTGCCTGGGCCTTCCCGGCGCGCTTCCTGTTCCCAACAAGGCCGCCATCGAATCCATCGTTCTGGCCGGCCTCGCCACCAACTGCGACATCGAGAAGCGCTCGATGTTCTACCGCAAGAACTACATGTACCCCGACATGGCGAAGAACTTCCAGACCACGCAGGGGCCCATCGCGTTCTGCATGCGCGGCCACCTCGACCTCGAGGTGGACGGCAAGGCCGCGTCAGAGCGCTACGCCGTGGGCGACATGAAGCCGGGCGAGACGCGCGAGAACATCACGCGCACCGAGGACGGCTACGCGGCGCACGTGGGCATCACCCGCATCCACATGGAGGAGGACGCGGGCAAGATGGTGCACATCGGCGGAGGCGAGGGCCGCATCGCCGGCGCTACGCATTCGCTGGTGGACTACAACCGCGCGGGCACGCCGCTCATCGAGCTGGTCACCGAACCCGACTTGCGCACTCCCGAGGAGGCGCGCCTGTTCATGCAGAAGCTGCGCCAGATCTACCTGGCGTTGGGCATATCGGACTGCTCGATGGAGGAAGGCAGCCTGCGCTGCGACGGCAACATCTCGCTGCGGCGCCGCGGCACCACCGAGCTGGGGACGAAGACCGAGCTCAAGAACATCAACTCGTTCAAGTCGCTGCACGACGGGCTTCTGTACGAGATATGCCGCCAGGCCGAGGTGCTTGAGGAAGGCGGCGTCATCTACCAGGAGACGCGGCATTGGGACCCTTCCGCCAAGCGCACCATCGTCATGCGCGTGAAGGAGACGGCCGACGACTACCGCCTGTTCCCCGAGCCCGACCTTGCGCCCTACGACCTGTCCGACGAGTTCATCGACCGGGTGCGTGCGAAGCTGCCCGAGCTTCCCGACGACAAGGCCGCGCGCTTCCGCGACCAGTTCGGGCTTTCCGCCTACGACGCGCGCCATCTGGTTGAGCATCGCGCCACGTCCGAGTTCTTCGAGGCATGCATGGCCGCGGAAGGGGTGGACGCCGCGAAGCTGGCGAAGCCGGTGGCGAACCTGGTGATCAACGACGTCACCGCCTGGATCAACGCCAACCCTGGCGAAGAGCTGGCCGCGTCTCCTCTGACGCCTGCGCGCGCCGTGCAGCTGGTGGAGCTGCAGGCGTCCGACGTCATATCGTCGAAGCAGGCCAAGGAGGTCTTCGCCGCCGTGTTCGACGAAGACGCCGACCCCGACGCCATCGTGGAGGACCGCGGCATGCGCCAGGTGTCCGACACGGGCGCCATCGAGGCCGTGGTGGACGAGGTGCTTGCCGAGAACCCCGATAAGGTCGAACAGTACAAGGGCGGCAAGACCGGGCTCATCGGCTTCTTCGTTGGGCAGTGCATGAAGAAGATGGCCGGCCAGGGCAACCCCAAGGTGATCAACGAACTGCTGGCCGCCAAGCTCGACGCATAGGATGCGCCTTTACCGCACGGAAGGCGGATGGGCGGTCGTGCGCACGGTGCGCGACGCCTGCGGCGAACCGATGCGCGTGCTGAAGGTGGGCGGCGTTTTCCAATCTGCCACCTACTTCGGCGAGCGACGGTTCGACCTGCCTTTCGAGTACATGCGGGCGTTCGACCGGCTGTTCGACGCCGAGCGTGGCGGATTCCAGGTGCGCAGCGTGCTGGCCATCGGCGGGGGAGGATGCTCGTACCCGAAGCACTTGGCCGCGACGCGCCCCGACGTGCAGGTGGACGTGGTGGAGCGCGACGGACGCATCGCGCAGATCGCACGCAAGCATTTCTTCGTGGGCGAGTTCGAGGGGGCCGGACGTCTTTCGGTCGTCGTCGACGACGGCGTGCGTTTCCTGCAAGGTGCAGGGACATGCTACGACGCTATCGTTGTGGACGCTTTCGACGGGCGCTCGCTGGACGAGCGCTTCCTGGATTCCGACACGCTTGATGCGGCCAAGGCACGTCTGTCGGAAGGCGGGATGTGCGTGCTGAACGTCGTATGCGACGGAGGCGCAGACGGGGCGGCCTACCTGCAGCGCGTCATGCAGGCGCTTGCTGGCGCGTTCGCGCACGTGAATGCCGTGTTCGCCACTGACGAGATGCTGAGCGACCGCGACAACTTCGTCGTCATCGCCACCGACGGCGACTACGACTTCGAGGGCGCCTTTTCTCTAGATGCATGACATCGGCGTGACAGGGGACGTTCACTTTTGACACATTTGGAGGGCGACGTAGCGGTTCGCGTCGAGGCCGTTGAGCAAGTTGCCCTGCTCAAGGCCGTCAAGGGCACCAAGGGCGTAATACAGCTTGCCGGATTCCATCAAGGAGTCGTCTACGATGAAGGCGACCTGCAGATTCACGGTCTCGCCGGGATCCAACCAGAGGTCGTGGCCAGGGGCCCAAAGTCGCGCCTTGTGGTCTTTTGCGGCGAATGCGCCGGGCGTGGCGAAGGTCGTGGTGTTTGCATCGCGGTCGATGGCGCATATGGCTCCCACGAGGCTCGTGCCTATCTTCACTGACTCATCGTCAGGATTGGTGACGTTGACGTCGACCACTACGATGGAGTTGCCTTCGTTGACCACGCCGTTCTCGTCGATCGACCAGCCGTTCGTCTTCTCGCGCACGCGTTTCAGGTACTCGTAGTTGCCCTGGAAGGCGATGACGTCGCGGCCTTCGGAAGGCTGGATGTATTCGCCTGTGCCTAGTGCATCGGTCGTGCGTGCGGAGAACGCGCTCCATTGCAGCTCGGTCCAGTCGTTCGAATCGGCTATGCGTTCCTGGGCGGGAATGATGTCGTCGGGCTGGAACATACGCTCTTCCGACGGCACGCCTTCCATGGCCAGCGTGCTTCCGTAGGATGGCAGTTCGTCTTCGATGGCATACGGTACCGGTGCTTGGTAAGCCCGTATGTTCGCCTCATCGAGCGGGTAGGGGTGTGGGCCGTCCACGACGGAGGTGACCTCGCCGTACAGCGTGTTGACGATTTCGCTGTAGGGTGGCCTGTCTGACGAATTCCTCGGCTTCTCGTCGAAGGGGCCTTCGGCCATGACGGCATCGGCACCCGTCTGGGGGTCGGCAGGGCTGCATGCGAACCAGCCGTCATGGAGGGTCATCG
>CABVEH010000061.1 GCA_902497215.1 uncultured Eggerthellaceae bacterium
TCGAGGGGACGACCCCCAGCGCGTCGCGCAGCAAGGTGTAGACGGCGGCGAAGCCCATCGAGCCGAAGAGCACCTTGCCGGTGCTTCCGCCTGCGTCGCCCGCCTTCAGCGTCTGCGCCGCCGCCTC
Source organism: uncultured Eggerthellaceae bacterium (assembly GCA_902497215.1). The sequence continues at coordinate 128 of CABVEH010000061.1, forward strand.
GCCAATGGGGTATTCCAGCTTCACGTCGTCTATGAAGTGCCGACGCAGCGCTATGGAGCCAAGAAGCCCCAGCGCCGAGCCGCCGAGCGCGATGACCGCCAGCTGCACCCACGACACATCGTCCGCAAGCCCCAGCATCCATGCGCCGGGAATGGTGAAGGCGAGGCCGCCCGCCACCATCGCGCCCGACGACATCACGGTGTGCGTGACGTTGGCCTCGTTCAGCGTGGACTTGCCTCGGCTTATCCACTTCAGCAGGAACAGCGAGAGGATGGCGGCGAAGATGATCGGCCACGGCAGCGCGCCCATCTTCAGCGCCACGTACACCGACGAGGCCGTTATGACGGCGCACCCTATGCAGCCTATCAGCACGCCTCTGAGAGTAAGTTGTCCTTTGATCGCATCCATAGCTTCCTTGACCTGCCAGGTTCGAAAGGGTTTTGGTTGGCGACTTATTCTACAGCTTGATTCCCAAACCATAGGCTTCGGACATCGTGCGGATGTTCTCGTCGGTGATGAAGCTTTCCATAGTGGGCTGCATGGAACGCACCTTCACAAGCACCTCGGACGCCTTCTCGATGGTGTGCAGCAGCCCGAAGGCCGCGTCGAACGTGTCGCCGGAGCATATGAGCCCGTGGTGCGCCCACACCACCGCGTCGTGCTCGCGCATAAGCTCGGCCGAGGCTCGGCCAAGCTCCACCGACCCGGGGTTCATCCACTCCAGCACGCCGACGCCTTGCGGGAACACCAGCGCGCATTCGCTTATCGCCTTCCAGAGCTCGCGCGTGAATGCCTTCCCCTCAAGCGGAAGCACGAAGGTCAAAGCGATAAGGTTGGCGGGATGCGCGTGGTACACGACGCGAGAAGCGCCCCCGCTGGACGCCTTCTTCGCCTCGTGGTTCAGAAGGTGCGACGGCAGCTCGCTGGTGGGGCGGCCGCCCTCGGCGAACCCCCAGCACTGCCGGAAGCGCGTGCCAGAGTCATCCACCTCGATGATTCCCGCACAGCGTTCGGGGCATCTTTCCATATTGCTGAAGAACGAACCAGCCGCAGTGACCATGAAATGCTCGCCCGCGACGCCGGGAGCCTTCACGCCCTCGCCTATCGCGCGCCATTCGCCAGGCGCGAGGCATTCCGCCACCTGCGCGGCCTCTTCGGGGCGAAGGCGGTAGGAAAGGTTCCCGCCGTTGCATTCGTGCCAACCCTGCTTCCAGCCCTCGTTGGCCGTGCGCACGAACTCCTGCGCGAAAGGCGCCTCCAACACTTCCATTGCCCGCTCTCCTTCCACCACAGGCGGCGCTAGCCGACGAACCTGTCGGCGAAGTGCTTCACGATCGCCGCGCCGGTGGGCGTGCAGAGCTCGCCTTCCACGTCGCCGGCGAAATGCGGCATGCCTTCCAGGATGTTCGCCGTGGCGGGCGCAGGAATGGGAAGCCTGCCGTGCGCGCAGTCGACGTAGCCATACCCGGTGGCTATGGGCGTCGCTTCCACCACCTGGGGCGAAAGCATTCCCAAAAGCATGGCGAAGGCGGTTATGTAGCCTATGGCGAAGTCGTTGCCCACCTCGTGGAAATGCACGTGGGCCTCGTCCGTGTCGTGGGCCTTGGCCTCGGCGGCGCCCAGCACGGCGTAGACTCCCATGACGTCCTTCACCACCGAAGACGGCGCCGCAGACGCCTCCATGATGTCGCGCACGTCCTGCACGGTGCGGTGCTCGTGGCGGTGGCGGGCCTGCGCTTCCGACTGCCCGTCGGAAAGCACGGCGAACGTGCCGTCGCCCTCCAGCTCGCCCGATATGCCGGAAAGCCCCAGCGCGTCGAACTCGCGCACGAACGCAGCGCGCTGCTCCTCGTCGAGGTATTCCAGCAACATGTTGGCAAGCTGCGCCTTGCGCGCGCCGCCGCTGCAGTCTATAAGGAGGCTTTCCATGGCTATTCGCCCACCTTTCCCATGTGGTTGATCCTGCTGGCCAGAAAGCCAGCCCCGAACCCGTTGTCTATGTTCACAACCGAAACCCCGCTGGCGCAGGAGTTCAGCATCGACAGAAGCGCCGCAACGCCGCCGAACGACGCGCCGTACCCCACGCTCGTGGGCACGGCTATCACGGGGCATTCGGCCATGCCGCCGATTATGCTGGCAAGCGCGCCCTCCATGCCTGCCACGACGATTATCACGTTCGCTTCCATTATGTCGTCCATGTGGGCGAAGGTGCGATGTATGCCGGCGACGCCTACGTCGTAGGCGCGCACCACCTCGTTGCCCAGCATCTCGGCGGTTAGCGCCGCCTCCTCGGCCACGGGCATGTCGCTGGTGCCTCCCGTGGCCACCAGCACCTTGCCGCAGCCGTCGGGCTCGGGGATGCTTCCTACGATCCCCATGCGCGCAGTGTCGAAGTACTGCAGGTCGACCACGCCTGACACCAGCTGCGCCTTGTCGCGCGAGAGGCGGGTGATGATGACGTCGCCCTGGCCGGCTTCCTGCATGGCCGACACGATCCCCGCGATCTGCTCGGCGGTCTTCCCTTCGCCGTATATCACCTCGGAAGCGCCCTGGCGCGCCTTCCTGTGAAGGTCCACCTTGGCGTACCCGATGTCCTCGAAGGGCTTCATCTTTATGGCCGCCGCGGCGTCGTCGACCGACACGTCGCCGTCCTTCACCTGCTGGAGCAGGCGTCGAAGCTCGCTAGGCATGGCTGCCTCCCTCGATCGTCTCGTTCATGCTTCCCGAACGGAAGCCCTCCAGGTCGGCACATACGTAGACGAACCCCAGCTGCTTCATCCTGGCCGTCACCTCGAGGCGCGTGGCCGGGTCGGCAAGGCGCGCTATCTGGGTGCGCCCGACCTCTATGCGGGCCACGTCGCCGTGCACGCGCACGCGCACGGGGTCGAAGTCCAGCTTGCGCAGGTAGTCCTCGGCCTCATCGATGCGCTTCAGCACGTCAGGACAAAGCGGCGTGCCGTACTCCACGCGCGTGGCCAAACACGCGCACGAAGGCGCATCCCACATGGAAAGCCCCATGTCGCGCGAAAGCTCCCTTATGTCGTCCTTCGTCATGGACACGTCGCGCAGCGGGCTTTGCACGCCCAGCTCGGCCAGTGCCTTCGCGCCCGGACGGTAGTCGCCGTCGTCGTCGAGGTTCGTGCCGTCGGCGAGCATGTCGAAGCCTTCCGCCTTCGCGGCTTGCATCGCCAGCGAGAAGATCCCCCGCTTGCAGTGGTAGCAGCGCATCCGCCCGTTACCACGCACCTCGTCGTGCGACAACGGGTCGACGTCCACGACCAGCTGCCTTACGCCATGGTCCTCGCAGAACCATTCGGCCCTCTGCAGCTCGAAGGCGGGGGCAAGCACCGACCTAGCCGTCACGGCCAGCACGTTGGCGGCCCCAAGCACCTCGACCGCCTTGGCGAGCAAAAACGACGAGTCCACGCCGCCCGAAAACGCCACGGCCACGCGGCCGCGCTCGCGAAGCCATTCCTCGAGGCTTGCAAGCTTCCCGGATGCGTCGATGTTCGCAGGTGTTTCCACGAGGCGGCCTCCCTTCGGGCGCTCGGTTCGAGAATTCGGTCCTTCCATTCTATATTGCGCGGAAAACCGCGGCAATTGTGGTTATAGGGTTCACACACTAGCTAATCGCGCGGGCAACTCTTAAACTAGGTCGGGCAAAATCGCAACCGAAGCCGCGGGCGCGCGCCTGCGCACGAAAGGAACGAAATGCTTGAATCGTCCACTGCAAAGAAGATAGCAACCATAGGGATAGCAGGCGCGTTGGCCTGCGGAATGCTGGGCATGGCCGGATGCGGAGGCTCGGCTGGCTCGTCCAGCTCGAGCTCGGCGTCAAGCTCCAGCGCCTCGTCGGCGTCGTCGTCCAGCGCCGCGCAGACCAGCCTCAAGAAGGCAGCCGACCCCATCGGCGTCCATCACGCCATCATCGAGGTCGAAGGCTACGGCCCGATCTCGGTCGAACTCGACGGCGACTCGGCGCCCGTCACCGTGCAGAACTTCATGGACCTGGCCAACGACGGCTTCTACGACGGGCTGACCTTCCACCGCATCATCGAAGGCTTCATGATGCAGGGCGGCGACCCGAAGGGCAACGACACCGGCGGCAGCGACGAGACCATCGTGGGCGAGTTCACCGACAACGGCTACGACAACGAGCTTGAGAACGTCCGCGGCGCGATAGCGATGGCGCGTTCCAGCATGCCCGACAGCGCAAGCTCGCAGTTCTACATCGTGCACCAGGACTCTTCGTTCCTCGACGGCCAGTACGCCGTGTTCGGGCACGTCACCGACGGCATGGACATCGTCGACGAGATCTGCACGACGGCCACCCCAACCGACCAGAACGGCACCATCCCTGCCGACCAGCAGCCCAAGATCACCAAGGTCACCATCGTCGACTAACCTCGACGCGAACAGCACCAACCATGGAAACGGCCCGGGAACCCCGGGCCGTTTTTTTTCGTGCAGCTGAAGGCGTGTCGGCGGACGCAAAAGCCGCTACACCACGTGAAGCAGGCTGTTGGCGTTCTTCCAGAACACCAGCTCGCGAAGCTCGGAATCGCCTTCGGTGGCGATCTCGACCTGTTCCACCTGGCGCTTGTAGCTCCCGAACGGATAGTCCGTTCCGAACATGACGCGGTCGCGCCCGAACAGCGAGATCATCAGCTCGATGTCCTCGTGCGAGCGGAACGACGTGTCGACGTAGACGTTGTCAAGCCCCTCGCACAGGCCCGCGAGCCTTTCGATGTTGCCCGCAGCGGTGCCTCCGCAGTGCGCTGCCACCATGGGGATCTCGGGATGCTGGCGCGCGCATTCCGCGAAGTACTTCAAGTCGCCGAACTCGGGGGTGCAATAATCGTCGTTGATCTCGGGATAGTAGTACATGCCCGCCCCGCAGTGCGACGTCATGGGCTTTCCCGTCTGCGCCCACGCCTCGAGGCACAGCTCCACCAGCGGGTCGTCCAGCGACTTCATCATGAGGACGGGGTGCAGCTTCAGGCCGTAGGCCCCCTTCTCGCTGTCTTCCAGCAGCTTCTTCCCCACGTCCTCCCCAAGGCGGAAGTCGGGGAACGTCCACGGAAGCAGGCGCGGCTGGACCATGTGCGCGACCTCGTAGTCCTCGAACGAAAGCGCCGGCATTATGGGAAGGATGTCGGCGTACTGCACGTCGGCCTCGTCCATGTCGCGGATCATGTTCTCCATCGAGTTCACGCGGCTGCGCTCGTGGTTGATGTCTATGAACTCGCGAAGGGCCTGGTCGGTGTTCTCGGGCATGAACGGCCCCTTGAACCCGCGCTTCTCGCGAACTTCGAACGCGTCGGGCATCTCGCGCGCCACCATGTTCTGCTTGTATATGACGTTGTGCGCGTCCTTGAATATGTCACCCAGGTGGGAATGGAAGTCTATCTTCACCGCTTGCTCCTTGTCTGGTCTCGTGCCGCATCGCCGCCGACGATGCGCATCCGGAATGGAAAGAGAGGAGTTTTCTTTGCAATTTGCTTGATGGGATTCTATAGCCCGCATGAAGAATACTAAAAATTCCAATTGCGAGGGGCGTCCCATGCGTTCTGGAATAAGCAGGCCCTGAGCCTTTCGGGGCGGGTGCCTGCAGCGGAATGGAGGCTATAATCTCGGAGGAAGGCATGCGCTTCGGTGCCGGAAGTCGACCGTGCGGAGGTTTCGATGAACCTGGAGTACCTCAAGGAGTTCGTGGAGCTGGCCAAGCGTCTCAACTACACGGAGACGGCCCGCGCCCTCATGATGAGCCAGCCGACGCTGTCGAAGCACATCGGGCAGCTGGAACGCAGCCTGAAGCTCACGCTCATCCGCCGCGACGGAAACACGCTGAGGCTGACGAACGAAGGCGGCGCGCTGCTGCCATTCGCCTACCAGGTGCTCGACGCCGTCGACGATTTCGAGGCGAAGGCGAGCGAGCTGCGCATCGCGCCTGTGCCGAAGCTCACCATAAGCGGGCTCACAGACGAAGGCCCTTCCACCGAGGTGCTAGGATTCCTGATATCGCTGCTCAGCGACAAGTACGGAGCCGGATGCATCGAGGTCAAAAGCCAGTACAACCGCAACCTCATCGACACGCTCGAGGCCGAAGAGGTGGACGTGGTGTACGACCCCATCCCGTTGGACGAGACGCCGCAGGACGACAGCCTGGTCAGCCTGCACGTGTCGGACCTGCACCTGGTGGCCATCGTATCGAACGACCACAGGCTTGCCGAGCGCGACGAGGTCGCCCTTTCGGACCTTAGGGACGAGACTTTCGCGAAGTTCGAAGGACTGTACCTCAGCCGTTCGTGGGGCTACATAGAGCAGGCCTGCGAAAGGCACGGCTTCAGCCCGAAGGCGCGGTCAAGCCACTGCGCCAGCGTCGCCGAGCTGTTCTCGCTGTGCGCGTCGCTGGGCAAGACCGTGCTAGTGGTGGGAAGCAACTTCGGGGACAGGCTTCCTGCAGGCATAAAGCCATTCTGCAAGGTTCTGCACATCAGCGACCCCGATGCGGCCATCCCGTTCTTCTTCGTCTACCGCAAGGACAACGACAACCCGGTGCTGCTCGACGCCGTCCGCAGGATCGAGGAGCTGCCGACGCCGCCGCTTTGCTTCGGCTGTAAGGAAACCGCCTAGCCCGACTTGGGCGGCGTGACGCGGGACGTTCGCTTTTGACACATCTGCCGGTGAACAGGGGACGTGTTTTTCGTTCAATCATGTGCCGAGGAGACAATTCTGGCTACACATGCGTGCTCC
>CABVEH010000062.1 GCA_902497215.1 uncultured Eggerthellaceae bacterium
AATATGGGTGGGCGAATGGTTGACCGGCACACCAAGCCAGGCAAGCGGATCCGAGCATCCAAGCAGTGCAGGCATTATGCAAAGCAAAGCAATAGACCATCAAATCGTCAGCACGCCACGGTCGGAATGGAGGAAGGGAGCCGTTCCCATTCTTTTCCAAACCGACGCCGAATGGGCCTCCGTATCCTACGCCGACGGATCGATGTCCACGCACGGCTGCGGCCCCACGTGCCTTTCTATGGTCTACGTAGCGCTCACCGGCGCAACCGACCTGGACCCGCGCGACATGGCGGAATTCTCGGAGCTTAACGGATTCTTGGACGGAGGCGTCACCTCGTGGCTTCTGATGAGCCAGGGCGCCGCCCTTCTAGGCCTTGATTCCGTGGAAGTCCCTGCAAGCGCCGAATCGGTGGAGGTCCACCTTCTTGCCGGAGAGCCCGTCATATGCAGCGTGCACGAAGGCGACTTCACAACAGAAGGGCACTTCATCGTGCTTGCGGGCCTGAACGCAGACGGAACCGTGGAGATACGCGACCCCAACTCGGAGGACCGCACGAACATGTCGTGGGACCTTGGTCGCGTCATCTCCCAGTGCGACAACATCTGGGCCTTCAGCGTCTAGAAGGCCCGGTCCGCACGGGGTGTATGCCTACTGAGGTGACAGTGGTCGGGTCTTTTGTCACATTGCGCAGGAGGCGCTTCTTGTCGATTTGGCAATCTGTGCAATGTGACAAAAGACCCGACCACTGTCACCAAAGCGAACGTCCCCCGTCACAAACGCCGCAGGCAAGCTGCGCCCCTACGTCAATCAGGTACGTGTCCTCAATCAGTCGATCAGGCGGCCACGAAGGACGACGGCCTTGACGCGCAGGGTGTCCTTCTCGAGCAGGACGGCATCGGCCACCTTGCCGTCGGCGATGGAGCCGTAGTCGCCGTCGACGCCTATGGCGCGGGCCGGGTTCGTAGACGCGGCCTTCACCGCGCTTTCCAGCGGTATGCCCATGTCCTTAACCGCCACGTACAGGCATCTCATCAGGTCGCTCACCGAACCTGCCAGCGCGCCGTTGTCTATGCGCGCCTCGTAGCCCTTCACGGTGACGTCCTGCCCGCCCAGGTCGTAGACGCCGTCGCCCATGCCGGCAGCGCGAAGCGTGTCGCTCACCAGCACCATGCGGTCGTCTCCGAACATGTTGAAGGCCAGGCGCACCATGGCCGGATGGATGTGGATGCCGTCGGCTATCACCTCGGCCATGACGTGGTCGCGCTCAGCGCCTGCCGGGATGGGGCCCGGATTCCTGTGATGCATCGGGTCCATGGCGTTGTAGAGGTGCGTTATATGGCTTGCGCCCTCGTCGAACGCCCTGCATGCCGTGTCGTAGTCGGTGCAGGTATGCGCGACGGATATGCGCACGTCCTTGGAAAGGGCCTTTATGAAGTCGTCGGCGCCGGGCTCTTCGGGTGCTATGTCCACCAGCTTGATGAGGCCGCCCGACGCCTTCTGCAGCCTTTCGAACTCGTCCACGGCGGCATTGCGCACATGCTGGGGGTTCTGGGCCCCCACCTTGCTCGGCGAGATGAAGGGGCCTTCCATGTTGATTCCCACCAGGTCGGCCTCGTCGGCGGCGGGAACGTATTCCGCTGCCGCCTTCGCGGCCTGCGTCAACTGCGCCTCGGAAAGCGTCATAGTGGCAGGGCACATGGCGGTGATGCCGCGCGAGGCCTCATAGGCCCCCATCTTGTGCAGGCCTTCCACGTCGCCGTCGGACATGTCGCCTCCGGCGCTTCCGTGGAAATGGATGTCCACCAGACCAGGGATGACGTAGCACCCCGCAGCGTCCAGCTCCTCTCCTTCGGACGGCGCGCCGAAGCGCTCGACGGCTATGCCGACGTCCTTGCGTACGAACCCGCTTCCGTCGAACACCTCGCCGCCGACTATGCCTGACAGTTGAGTGGTTGTGCCCATGACGATCTTCCTCCTGTAGTCGAACGGCGCACCTACGCCGCTACACCAGCTCGGATGCGGCCTCCTCGTCCACCACGACCATCGCGTCCGGGTGGAACTGCAGGATAGAAGCCGGAACCTCAGGCGTGACAGGCCCCAGGAACGCCTTCCTGACTATGGCGGCCTTGTCCTTGCCGCTTGCCACCACCAGCACCCTTCTCGCCGCCATTATGGTGCCGATGCCCATGGTTATCGCCTGCCTGGGAACCTCCTCGGCGGAGTCGAACAGGCGGCTGTTCGCGTTGATGGTGCTCATCGTTAGGCCGACGACGTGGGTTCCCTTCGGGAACTCGTCGCATGGCTCGTTGAAGCCGATGTGCCCGTTATGTCCCAACCCGAGCAGCTGAAGGTCGATGCCGCCCGCGTCCTCGATCATCTTGTCGTACTTCGCGCACTCGGCCTCAAGGTCGCCGGCACGTCCCTGGGGCACGTGGGTGGACGCGCCCTTGACGTCGACCTTGTCGAAGAGGTTCGCGTTCATGAAGTAGCGGTACCCCTGGGGGTTGTCGTCCCCAAGCCCGCAGTACTCGTCAAGGTTGAAGGTGGTGACGTCCTTGAAGCTTATCTTGCCCTTCTCGAAGTCGGACACCAGGTCGGCGTAAAGCCCCAGCGGCGTGGACCCGGTGGCAAGCCCCAGCACGCACTGGGGTTCTGAAAGCAGAAGCTCCTCGATCTCGTCGGCTGCGATGCGGCTCATCGCCTTGTAGTCGTCGGCAACAACAATTCTCATCGGTCCTCCTATTTGCCTGATGCCTTTCCTGCAAAGATAGCATTCGACGGCCCGCGTGCTACGTCCAGAACCTTATGGTTTCCAAAACGTCTTGATATGCCCACGGATACACGTCCGAATACCATCCCGTCTCGGGAACGAAGCAGAGGAGCGCGCTGTACACCACGCCGATGGTTACCAGCACAATAAGGGTCTTCATCAGCAGGTCGCGCGGAAGGGCGCCGCTCCTATATAGGATCGCGTCGTGCCGTTTGCCCAAGGCGGCCTTGCGGCGGGAAACCCTCGCCTTCGCGACCTTGAGCGGGTGTCTCACGGCATAGTACCTGTCGAAGGCCGGCGCGGCGGAAGGATAGAACGACGAAAGCGGCGGAACCTGACCTGCTATGTTCTCGTTGACGATGAACACCAGGAGCACCACGGCCGCATAGAACATGAAGCTGAAGTCGGCATAGTACCGCTGCAGGATGCCGGCCATCTGCGCGTCCACCATGGCGATCACGACGCCGGACGCCAGCAGCACGCCGATCACCCCCGTGATCGTGTTCGTCTCGCGCTGATTGTTCCTAAGCCTCACGATGGGAGCGGCAAAGAAGAGCACCCACAGCACCGGATAGCACGCGAAGATGCCGCCGAAGGTGGCCTCCTTGATGGTCTGTCCCATGTACGTGGTGGCGAAATCCGCAGGCTGCAGGAACGGGAACTCGCCGCACATGTTGGGGAACTGCAGGAAGTAGGCGAAGAACGCCGGTGCGAACCGTCCGAGCACCCATCCCCTCTTCGTCATGTCGTTCACAGTGAGGTTGTAGTTTGCCCCGAAGTCGGTGAAGCTTCCGAACCTGGCGTGGTTGTAGAGCATTATCAGCGCCGCAACCACGACGTAGGGGCCTATAAGGCATGCGAACTCCACGAGGCCCTTTCGCCTGAGGATGCGCCTCTCCTTCACGTATGGGCGCCAGAACAGCGGGAATGCCAGAAGCGACAGCATGAGCAGCTGAGGCCGGCATCCCGCGACGAGCGCCATGCAGAGCGACCCTGCCGCGAAGAACGCGCAGCGCTGCAGGTGCGTGCGCCTGCGGGCCGACCTGCCGCACATCCAGAAGTAGAGCCCCCAGGCCGAGAACGCCAGCCCGCAGGCCAGAGGCAGCGAGTAGAAGGTCGGGAACTTGGCCAGGTAGAGGATGCCGCAACCCGTCACCAGCGAAACCTGCATGAGGATGTAGAGCCCCAGCGACACCCGCTTGAAGTGGTAGCGCGCGAACCGGTCGAGCAGCGCGGATGCGCCCGTCACGAACGCGAGAAGCGCGACCAGCACCCCTAACGCCGTCGGGAAGTTGACCCCCGTGAGAAGGTAGAACGGAAGGTAGAACAAGATGACGGGCACCACGCCGAAGTATACGTAGTAATGGCCGTCGTAGTAGGCGACGTCGAACAGGTAGTCCTCGCCCGTCTCCTTCTGCAGCTCGTCGCGCGCCCCCTTGTCGTAAGGGGTGCTCATCTCCTTGAGCCAGTCAGGAGGCTCCTCGTCGAGATAGAGGCGCCCCTCGGCCATAGCGCGGGCGAGCTCGGCGTACTGCTGGGCGTTGTCGCCGCCCACCTCGAAGGTGTTGACGATGGACGTGCCGTCCCATTCCCCCTGGTTGTACGCGGACGTGGCGACCCCAACCAGGTTCGACCCGAAGAGTAGGAACCCCGAGAACAGTGCGCATTCCAGGGCCACGGTTGCGACTATCCCCGCCTTCGCCTTGCGGGGGTCGTCGACCAGGTTGATGCGGTAGACGGACGACGACGGCCTGAAGGCGTATACCAGCAAGAGCACCCCGAACGCACCAAGGAACCGCAGCCAGCTGAAGTCGAACGGGCGCCTGGCGTTGATCTCGACCGTCTGCAGCTTTATTGGATAGCTCACCTCGTCGCCGACGATGGCGATCTTGAGGCTTCCCACGCGTCCTGCCGTGTTCAGGTTCACGAACTGGCTCTGCAGCGACGCCGTAGACATCTGCACCGTGGGAACGCCTTCGGTGTACTCGGTGGAGTCGAAGTAACGGAGGTGTGCCTCGTCGGTGAACTGGATCTTGACGTCGAGGTTCTGGGCCGGTTGGTTGCGGTCGAACAGGATGGCCACGTTGTGCACGTCGATGTCGAGGTTGTTGAACTCCAGCTCGTGGTTGCTCTCGGTCAGCCTGAAGTAGTCGTCGGAGTCTTGCGAAAGGTCGATGCGTCCCTCAAGGTTCACGGTCTTGTAGCCCGCCGACGCGAAGTAGTTGAAGTTAAAGACGAACACCTCGAGCGCAAGCGCGACGAACAGGCACGCCAGCACCGCCTTCACGAGGTGCGCGATGACGGCTCGCCTGGGAAGGACCCAGTGCCGGAAGAAGTACCTTATGTTGTCGCCAAAAGTAGGCATGCAACAATTATATGGGTTCTTGGAAAGAAGAAGGCCCGCACGAAGCGGGCCATTCAATAGTGTCCGGTAAGGCCGAAGTACTACAGATCCAGTGCCTTCTTCACGTCGGCGTACACCTCGTCAGGGTCGCGGTCGCCGTCGATGGTCACCAGGAGGTCGCAGCCGCGGTAGTAGTCGATCAGCGGGCTGGTGGACTTCTCGTAAACCTCAAGGCGGTTGCGGACCGTCTGCTCGTTGTCGTCGTCGCGCTGGTACATCTCGCCGCCGCAAGCCTTGCACGTGGGCCCGTCGGCCTCGGTGCCGATGGCGCCGCAGTCGCGGCACATGCGCCGAGACGACAGGCGCTTGACGATGACCTCGGGGTCGACGTCGATCAGCAGGGCGGCGTCGAGCGGGCGGTCAAGCTCGTTGAGCATGCCGTCGAGGGCCACGGCCTGCGTCGTGGTGCGCGGGAAGCCGTCAAGGATGACGCCCTTCGCGGTGTCGGGTTCCTGGATGCGCTCGCGCATCAGGTCGATGATCAGCTCGTCGGGTACGAGCTCGCCGGCGTCCATGTACTCCTTCGCCTTCTTGCCGAGCTCGGTCTGGTTCTTGACCGCGGCGCGAAGGATGTCGCCCGTCGATATGTGGCAGAGGCCTTCCTCGGCGACGAGCTTGGCAGCCTGGGTTCCCTTGCCGGCGCCAGGAGCGCCAAGAAGAACGATGTTCATTTCCTACTCCCCTATTTGAAGAATCCGTCGTAATTGTGCATCTTCAACTGCGACTCCACCTTGCTCATGGTGTCAAGCGCGACGCCGATCATGATCAGGATGGAGGTTCCACCGAACGACTGGATGAGCTGGTTGTCGGTGAAGAAGAAGATGATCGTGGGGACCACGGCGATGACGGCTATGAAGATGCCGCCAGGAAGCGTGATCCTGCGCAGGGTGTTCTTGATGTACTGCACCGTGGCCGACCCTGGGCGCACGCCGGGGATGAAGCCTCCCTGCTTGCGGATGTTGTCCGCCGTCTCCTCGGGGTTGAACACCATGGAGGTGTAGAAGTACGCGAAGAAGACGATCAGCACCAAAGTGAGCACCCAGTTGATCCAGCCCGTGGTGCACGCGTCGGCGACCGCGTTCAGCCAGTCGACGTTGAACAGCGCGGCAAGCTGGGCCGGAAGGTAGAGGATGCAGCTCGCGAAGATGATGGGGATGACTCCCGCGGCGTTCACCTTCAGCGGAATGTAGGTGTTCTGGCCGCCCATCATGCGCCTTCCCTGCACGCGCTTCGCGTAGTTCACGGGAATGCGCCTCTGCGCGCGTTCGACGTAGATGATCAGCGGTATGCACGCCAGCACGACAACCAGGATGAGCACGGTGAGCGCGATGCCCATGCCGAGGTCGGCCGTCAGGTTGATGGACGAGAATATGGCGGCGGGAACGCGGCTTACGATGCTGATGAAGATGATCAGCGACATGCCGTTGCCGACGCCGCGCTGCGTGATGAGCTCGCCCATCCACATGATGAAGGCGGTGCCTGCAACCAGCGTGAACACGACGGTGACGCAAGTCAGCCAGTACGGCACCTCGCTGGAGAACTCGACGCCGTATGAGTCGGACTGGAACAGCAGAAGGTAGCCGATCGCGTTGATGAGGCCCAGGCCCAGCGTGAGGTAGCGGGTGACCTGCGTG
>CABVEH010000063.1 GCA_902497215.1 uncultured Eggerthellaceae bacterium
GCTCTTTGTGTACGATGTTGTTCTTACTGCTCGTCACGCTTGCCCTCCTTGACGTAGTTCTTGATCGCCATCACGCATCACGCTCCTCTTTGCGGGCGTACACGAGGCCACAGTCACGGCACACCATGAGGGTTCTGTGCTCGCGCTGGCCGTCCCTGTGAACAGTGAGCGTCGTGCAGGTATAGCCGTTGGAATCGGCCATGTAGTCGGCAAGGTCGAGTTGACCGTTGCAAAGTTGGCAGATGTTGTTCTGGTAACCCATCACGCATCACGCTCCATGATGGCGGTGAGGCGGTCGATGTACTCGTCCACCTTGTCGGCGTTGATCTCGCAATCGCGCATAAATCCGTCGAGATCATCCCGCAGCTTCTCCAGGCTGTCGGGTTCCTTGTGGGTGAGTTCTTCGGGGCGGTAGGCTGCGTCGGTGTTCACGCACACGTTGCTTCCGTCCTTCGGCGCCGTGAAGCCGGTTACGGTCATCTCGCCTCGGGCTTCCGTGAACATGCGGCTCCACACCGTGTCGCCGACCTTTATCTCAATGCCATCAGCATCGAGCACCTTGGGGGCGGGGCGCTTGATAGCGCATGTCTCTGGATCGAACCTCACAAGCCGTTCATGGTCATAGCCTACGAGCGAGAGCATCCAGACAGGGCCGTTGTTCGGATGGAACGACTGGATGGTGCCTTTGTCGAGAAGTCCTGAGCGGTTGTGAATCTCGATCTCGTCCCTGAACTGCACCGGCTCCCCATCCTCGAAGCGGGGGCGCGGGACGAACCACCTGTCGAGCCATTGGGTGATGGTCTCGCTCTCTTCCATTGGCATGCCCTTGTCCTCGGCGTACGCCAGCATGGTGTGGTGGGCGCTCGCTCCTTGCGCCTCGATCAGGGCGTTGTGCTCCTGCTCGATCTGCTCGGCGATGTAGAGGGCGGTGTTGCACATGCCGTTCGGATTCCCGTAGTCAAAGCCTCCGAACCTTCCGCAAAACGACTCTGCGCCGTTGTATAGATCCTTGGAAAAATTGCGCAGCCTCTGGGCTATGGTCTTATCGCTCATAATAGCCTCTCTTCCTGTTCTTCTCGATGGCGAGCTTCTGGAGGTTCGCCGACTCTTCGTCGTTGAAGTTCATGCGCAGGGCGGTCTCGCACGCGTGGATGACATCCATCAGCTCGACCCCGTACGGAATCTTGTCGTCGTTGCGGAAGTAGGCGCTTCTGGCCTCTTCGACCTCCTCATCGATCTTCGCGAGCTGGTCCACGTTGTCCCATTCGTCCAGCTTCGCCATCGCCGGGAAGCGGTAGAAGCCGCTACTCATCGGAGCCTCTTTTACCCACTCGCGCCAAGGCTTGCAGGGGATGCCCAAGGCCACGGCGAGGTCGTGCTCGATCGTGGCACCCTTGGAGTCCTCCCAGCCGTCGAGAAGGGCCACCCCGCAGTACTCGTTCTCCGCGAACAGCCCTTCTTCGCCGCCCACCCAGTACATGAGCATGTTGCATATGCTTATGCGCATGGCTATGTTCCAGGGCGTGTTCGGGGGTATGTCGTCATGGGGTATCCCCGCCCCGTAGCCCGCCTTGTTCAGCTCCCTGCGCACACGTTCGAACTCCGGGCGGTTGTAGCCCTCGATGCCCGTCACCGGGCCTATCTCATAAAGGTTGTCCCTCACGTCTCGCTCCTTTCAGCGGCAATCAGCCGCGTACAGTCTTTCCATCAGGTCGGCCTCCTCCATCAGGCGGTCTGCCAACCCCCGCAGGGAGGCCACTGCCTCGTCCACGTCGTCCGGCCACACGACGAGCGACGCCGGGTCTAGCAGGTCGTCGCGAAGGGCGCAGTAGTGCTCGCGCCACTCCTCGTCTGGCTGGTTCCAGGGCATCCTGGGGTCGCCCTCCTGTATGCCGTCTGGATAGTTACTCACGGCGCTCACCCAGCCAACAGAAGCCATCGGGGTCGACCTCTCTGCGCAGCGTGGCGCAGAACGGGACGTTCGTGTCGGCGCTGCCATGCGCCCAGTCGGAGAAGCGCAGCGTGTTCTGCACGCTCTTGCAGTCCTTGCACCTCACGACCTCCCCCGTGCATGCCGGGTTCTTCGTGTGGTAGTCGTCTCTGTCGGTGTCGTCTATGTGCACCAGAAGGCCGCCGTACTTGGGTTCGGCCTGGAAGATCATCTCGCGCTGCATGCGGCTTCTCCTTCCTCTATCACGTCGAACAGCGTGGGCATCGACTGCCTGCGCTCCTCGGCCTGCAGGTACTTCACGCCGTCCAGGAAGTACTGCGCGTTCAGCTCCACGCCAAGGCCGCGCCTTCCCGCCCTAAGGGCGCGAAGCGGCACGGTCATGAGGCCCCCGAAGGGGTCGTAGACCAGCTCGCCGGGGTTGGAGTAACGCTCTATGAGCCTGTCCACGATGTCGAACTGCAGAGGGCAGACGTGCTTGGCCAGCCTCTTCTGCGACTGCGCCGTGTTCAGCGTGAGCATGCGGTTCACGTCGCTCCAGACCTCGGGGTGCCAGCTTGCGGGGGCCAGCGACATGAACGTGGCGGGGAGGTGCCCCATGCCGTCCAGCTCCTCGCCGATCCTCACGTGGGACTCGTAGTCGTAGACCTCGGAAAGCGTCATGTCCGCGAACGCCTTGGACAGCTCGTCGGGGGGCAGCTTCGCCCACTCCTCGGGAGCCACGGGGCGGTCGCCCGAGGAGCGCCAGAAGGCGTGGGCGTCCACCTGCCAGCGTGCGCGGGTGTAGCCCTCCTTCGTCTTCTCCACGGGCACGTCCGCGTAGCCCTTCGTGCGGTCGCTCTGCGGCTTGTGGAACAGCAGAACGTACTCGGGGCTGCCCACGCCCATCTTCGTGCCGTCCTTGCACTGCTCCGACCACCCCAGCCGGTAGGTCTGGTTGTTCTCGCGCACCACGTCGGTCACGACCGTGATCATCCCCATGTAGTCGAAGCCGTGCGACATGCAGTGGTCGATGACCTCGGCGTGGAAGGGCTGCACCGTCGGTATCCCCTTGCCGGTGACGTTGCTGAAGTTGATGCGGTCCTTGACGTGGCAGCAGTAGACGCGCCCGGGCTTGAGCACCCGCAGAAGCTCCGGGGTGAGGTAGCCCATCTGCTCGAAGAAGTGCGCGTCGTCGGCCGTGTGGCCGAAGTCGTTGTAGGACGGGGTGTACTCGTAGTGGTTCGAGAACGGGATGGAGGTCACGACCAAATCCACCGAGTCCGGCTCCATGGACGCCGTCTCCACCACCGTGTCGTTGTTCACGGCGCGCCATCCATCGCCCTCGGCTTCCATCCTCTCGCAGCCTATCGAGCGCGTCATGGCGTCCGCGATGGCCGCGTCGGCGAGCCCGTACTCTTGGATGATCTGTTCCATCTTCTCCGTCAGCTCCTCGTGCTGCGCCCACTTCTCCTTCAGCACCTCCACGACCTTCTGCTCGCCCTCGGCGTATATGACGTCGATGCGGACGCGCTCGGATTGCTGGAAGCGGTAGACGCGGTGTATCGATTGGATGAAGTCGTTGAACTTGAACCCGACGCCGGTGAATATCTCCCTGTGGCAGTGGCGCTGGAAGTTGCAGCCCGAACCCGAGAGCACGGGCTTCGTTGCGAGCAGCCGGAACTCGCCCTCGGAGAAGCCCACGACTCGCCGCTCGCGCTCGTCGAGGTCCTGCGAGCCGTACACCTCCACGGCGTCGGGCATCTGTCGGCGTATCTCGCGCCGCTCGTCCTCCAGGTCGTGCCAAAGGATGAAGCTGTCGTCGGGGGACGCGTCCACGATCTCCTTCGCCTTGGCGATGCGCGCCTGCATGGTCTCGCGCTTGATGCGCGCCGCGTCGGAGAGCGAGACGGTCGAGTCCGCAAAGGCGCGCACCTGCCCGTCGCGCTCCACCTGGCACGTGGCCGCCTCGTCGGCCACCTCGTGCCAGACCACCTCGAAGGGGGGCAGGTCGTAGCCGTCGTCGGGGTATCCCAAATCCGACGGCCTCTGCACGAACACGGCCCACGACGCGAGCCAGAGCCAGAACTCGCGCTCCTTGTGCGGGTAGAGCGTCAGGTTGTTCGCCTTGGTCGAATCCCGCTGGAAGAAGCGCGTGAGCGCCTGGCCGGTGTCCATCACGCCCAGGAACCCCGCGTAGTGGATCAGCTCCTTGTAGCGGTTGGGCGAAGGGGTCGCCGTGGCCACGAAGCGGTAGGGAACGGACTCGAAGAGCGCAAGGAACGACTGGTAGGTCTTCGAGCCGTAGCTCCTGAGCACCGACGCCTCGTCCAGGCTCACGGCCCCGAACAGCGCCGGGTCGAGCCTGCCGTCGCGCACGCTCTCGTAGTTCGTGAGGTAGAGGCCTGCGCCTTCGACCTCCTCCGTGCGCCGCACGAAGGCGACCTTGACGCCGAGCATCCCGGCGTCGCGGGCGAACTCCTGCCGCACCCCGAGCGGGCAGACTATGAGGCCCCTGCATCCCTCGCGCCCCGTGACCAGGCGCAGTATCTCGAGCTGCATGACCGACTTGCCGAGCCCGAAGGCGGCGAAGATCGCGCGCCTTCCCCCGATGCAGGCCCACCTCACGATGTCGCGCTGGTGGGGGAAGAGGACGCCGCTCACGCCGTCCCCCGGGTCGAAGCCCGAGGACGGGGCGACGACGCGCTTGTTCTCCAGGAACTCCTCGTACCTCACAGCGCCCTCCATCCGTCCATGGCCAGCGCGTCAACGTAGGGCGTGGGCGCATCGGTCAGCAGGCGCTCCCAGCGCCCGTTCCAGCGGAAGTGGAGCCGTCCGTGGTGGGCGAGGCCGTGGCAGTACTCGCGGCCGTCGGCGTCGCGCAGGTTGTTCCCGAAGCCGCAGAGCGTTAGCGCGGGCTTCTCCAGCTCGACGCCGCCCTCGAAGGCGCGCCCGGCCGACCTCGGCACGACGTGGTGCTGCTCCAAGGGGTGGGTGCGCCCGCACACCAGGCACCACGGGGCAGACGACGAGGGCTTGCCCATGAGAGGTTGCAGGATTTCGGGCACGGTGGTGACGTCAGCCATGGAGCGCCACCCCCATCATGGCGAGCGCCTCCGCGTCGCACTCGGGGCACCAGAGCGCCCCTTGAGGGTCGCGGAGCTGCTTCAGATCGCATCCCGCATGGCTGCACAGAACCCCCGTGCGCTCCCATCCCTCCGGAAGGGGCGGCGGCGCGGCCTTCGCCGCAGCCGCGCCCGTCCCTGACGGCGCAGTGGGATGGGAACCCTCTTCTTCGGTAGAAGAAGGGTTCCCATCCACTCCTACTCCTATCCTCTCCTTTCCTATTGATTCAGGGTTCCCATGCGGCTTCCCGTCTCGCTTCCCGCGTGGTTTCCCACGTGGGTTCTCACGTGAGATTCCATGTGGGGAAGGCTTGGCGTCCCGTGTGGTTTCCCGCTTGGGTTCCCGCGTGGGATTCCGCTTGGAATTCGACCTGGACTTCCGCACCGACGCGTCGATGTTGGGGGCCATGAGGCCCCACACGATGCCCAGCATCGGGTCTTCGAACGTGGGCTGCTTGCCTTCGAAGGCGTAGGCCCTTATGGCGTCCGAGAGCGCGAGGCGCTGACCGTCCGGGAGGGCTTTCAATGTGTCGTGGTAGCTGCGGTGGAACGCGAAGCTGGCCACTTCCATGTCGTTTGCTTCCATGGCCGCCCCTAGAACTCGATGTCGTGGTCGGCCAGCTCGAACTGTTCCGGCTCGGCTCCGACCTGCTCGTGGTCGGCTATGTTGTCCTCCAGAAAGCCCCGAAGCCGCGCCACGTCCTCGGCGCTGTACTCGTTGGGGGCCTTGGCGCTGCCGTCGTCGCGGCAGATGTGCGCCTGCATCCAGGACACTATGCCCTCCTCTCTCGTGCCCATCTCCATCGCGGCCTGCTTCAGGGCCGCCACGTCGTCCCAGAGGGCCTTCTTCGGGTCCTCTGCGGGTTCGGGCTCGTCGGGGACGTCCTCCACCTCGTAGGGGACCTCCTGGACGTCGCAGACGCCCTCCATTTCGGCGGCTTCGTACAGGCCGCCCAAATCCTCAGGGAAG
Source organism: uncultured Eggerthellaceae bacterium (assembly GCA_902497215.1). The sequence goes on from CABVEH010000063.1 coordinate 6,023, forward strand.
GCTTCGCGCAGGGCGTGGGTTATGGCCACCTTGCGAATCATGGTCGCGGGCTTGCCGGTCTGGGGGTTCCAGTTGCCCTTGCCCGTGCTGTACTCGGCGAGGCTCACCTCGTCGTACATCGGCTCCGCGTAGCCCTCGATGAACACCTTGCACCAGCCGCCCACGAGCTGCTCGCCGGGCATGAGCATCGAGCCTTCGCGGCGGTGCAGCTTGCCGTCGGTGCCTATGAGCGTGATGCCCGCGCGGTAGCCCTTGAAACGCTTGTTGCGGAAGGCGCGCTTGGTGAACGCCTCCTTGCCGGTGATGATGGTGGCGGGGGAGCTTCCGTACTTGACGATGTAGGCGTCGCGGGTGAAGGGGTTCAGGCGCTGCGCCTGGCAGAGGCGCATGAAGGTCTTTATCTCCTGGGAGGTCACGTTGTCGGCCACCTGCCCGCTCGCCCCCAGCAGGTCGCGCACGTCGTCCTCCGTGACCTGGATGTCCTGCCCGTTGTCCAGGGCGTACTTGACGATCTCGCTAGCCATGGCATACCCCCGTGCACTTGATGGTGGCCCCGGTGACGCCCATGGCCTTCAAGGTGCTGCCCACGCGCTGCGCGAACTCGCGCGAGCCCTCGAAGTCCATCGACAGGTGCCAGCTGAACGCCTCGGCCTCGCTCCTGTCGGCGGTGATGG
>CABVEH010000064.1 GCA_902497215.1 uncultured Eggerthellaceae bacterium
CGCGGAGCACCGCTGCCCTCTCCAAATGCGCCGCCGCTCCGTCGCCGGGGCCTTCGGCTGACATGGGACACGTTGCGGCCGCCACCGTCTCGCACCAGGTGGCCCCGGAAGACTTGAGCACGCGGCGGCCGGCCTTGGCGGCCTCGTCGAAGTCGCCGAGCATCGCGCACGCCCACGCCCTCTTCGCAAGAAGGCCGCAAAGCGACGCGCCCTCGCAGCCCCGCGCTCCCTCGGTCATGGCTGCCACGGGAAGGGCCTCGCACTCGGACAGGAGCGGCCAGCCCTGTCGGGCGACCCACTTGGCGGCCGACGCCTTGCTTGCGAACGAGCGAAGCAGCTCTGCGGCGCGCCGGGCGTTGCCCTTGCGCCACAGCATGTCGGCCACCGCGAAGCATAGGGCCTCCCTGCCCTTATGGAGGGAAGGCTTGGAAAGCGACGACGGGGACATCCTCGAAAGGGTCGCAAGGCTCGCAAGAGGCACATCGACGGGAGAGAACGTCCCCGCGTCCATGTCGATTCCGAGGTAGGGATACATCGAGGCGAGGTACATGGCATCCTCGTGCGCCTTGGCCTCCCCCACGAACTCTCCAAGGTCGGACACGTCGCCTTCGCCGAGGGCGAGGATGCAGAACATCAGAAGCTCGAGCTCGCTAGGAAGCTCCTCCTCGGGAATCCCCCGCAGCAGGCGGTCGACTCCCTTCTCGTCCCAGACCAGGCATGCGGCGCGCCTGGCTGGGGCAAGCGTTGCGGCCTCGTCCTTCGGAATGTTGCCGCGCAGGCTTTCCATCTCGAGCTCGTCGTCTCCGAGCAGCAGCCCGAAGCCGTCGATTGCCGTCTTGTCGAGGAACCGCGCGGACACGACGTCCACGGAGGGGGCGCACGTGACGATGGCCTCGCATCCTGCGTCCAGAAGCGAGCCGAGGACGTCTTCGAACGCGTCGGCCCTGTCGGCATCCAGCTGGGGAAGGTCGTCGAACACCACCAGCTTGGCGTCGGGGTCGGCCTTGCGCACCTGCTGAAGCAGCGTGGAGTCATCGAGGTCGCGGATGAAGCAGGGCGAGTCGCACCTCACCCAGAAGACCCCCTTGAACCCGAACACCACCTGCGCGTACTCGTAGGCGCAGGTGCTCTTGCCGTAGCCCTTAGGTGCCACCAGGAACCGCGCCACGTGCCTGTCCCGAAGAAGGGCGCCCGTTATGCCGGGCCTCAGGTTGTGGCGGATTCCCACGATCCCCGGCGGCCGGCTTCCCCTGCAGCAGCATTTCTCGACAAACGTGGGCATCGCGGCCTCCCGTCTTCCGAATCCCTCGAAGTTCGAAGAATGCTATGCACGGATGCCGCAGGACGCAAAGGGCCGCACGCTTTGAAGACCGGCGCCTCCGCGCGTCCGAACGTGCGGAACTGTTCGCCGGGACCCGAAGAAAGTCTATTCGCCGGGTTCAGTGGAAGCGTGGCCGGAAGGGGCGGCCGCCTCCTCGATGAGCCTGGCGATGCGGTCGGAGTACTCCAGGTTCTCGAAGCCTTCCTCCGAGGCGAGGTCGACGACGGGCGCGTCGTTCCAGAGCTGCTCGAGCATGTAGTAGTCGCGCGCCTCCGGCTGGAAGACGTGCACCACTATGCACCCGTAGTCCAGAAGCGACCACGACCCGTCGTTGGACATCTCCCGGGCGAGCGGCTTGAGGCCGCACTTCTCGCGAAGGTCGTCCTCGACGGCGTCGACGATCGCGTCGACCTGGCGCGGGTTGGACGCGGTGGCTATCACGAAGTAGTCGGTGACGCCTATGAGGTCGTGCACCTCCTGCACCATGATGTCGGTCGCCTTCTTTCCGTCGGCCGCCCTGGCCGCGGTCAGCGCTGCCTCGCGCGAAGTCTGAAGCGTGTCAGTCATTCCTACCGCCTTTTCGTTTCCTCTTCCCGTGCTTCCCGGGCTTCAGCCGGGAAGCAACGTATGCGTTCCATACAGGTATGGTATCAGGGTGCAGGACGCGATCGTTCCTCACCAGGGCCAAAGTCCAGAACTTGTACACCTCGAAGAACAGCTCGTCGAGCGTCACGCGCCCGACGTCGTCCTGCAGCCCTTCAAGCCCGTCGAAGTCCCTGCCCGGCTCGATGGCGTCGGCCACGTATATCACCTTGTCCAGGTCGCTCATATCAAGGGCGCCCGTGGTGTGCCTGTAGATCGCCTGGATCACGTCGTCCGGAATGTCGGGATGCTCGCGTGCGAGCGCCACCGACGCCGTAGGCCCGTGCAGGACCTGGGGCATGTTTTCAACCACCCATGGGCCCACCTGCTCCTCTATGCCCAGGTCGCGCACGCGCTGGCGGATCTGGTCGTCGTCGAGCCCCTTGTCCCAGTCGTGGAGCAGCCCCGCGAGCCGCGCCTTGCGCTCGTCGCACCCGTAGACGCGCGCCAGCATGGCCGCGGTGTCCGACACGCCGAGTATGTGCTTCAGGCGCTTCGGGCTCACCCTGTCCTTCAGCTCGGCGAGCATCTCGTCATGGAATTCGTCGCCCAACGGGTCGGCCACGTTCGCAATGTCAACCACGCTCGCCACCTCCGTATACCCCATGCCGCTCGATGTAGCCCCTCACCGCGTCGGGAACGAGGTAGCGCACCGTGTCGCCCTCGCGCACGCGCCGCCGCACCTCGCTGGAGGATATGTCGAGCAGCGGGGCGTCCACCCATTCCACGTCGAACTCCTTCGCCCTTGCTGCAGCCAGCAACTCCGCGCTGTCTTCGCGTCCCGGCCTGGCCACGCACACGAATGTGGCAAGCTGGGCGAGCTGTTCCCGCTCGTGCCAGCCGGGAAGGGTTGTCAGGGTGTCGGCGCCGATGATGAAGAACAGCTTCACCTCGTCGGGCAGCATGGCGCGCAGCTCGCGCAGCGTGTCGGACGTGTAGGTCTTGCCCTCCCTGCAGGCCTCCAGCGTGCTCACGGAAAACGAAGGGTTGCCTTCGACGGCCAGGCGACACATATCGATGCGGGCCTTCACGTCCGCAATGTCGCGTCCGCCCTTCATCCATGGGCGTGGGGCGACCATGAACTGCACCTCGTCAAGCCCGCAGGCGTCGCGCGCCATCTCGGCGCAGGCCAGATGGCCTAGGTGCACAGGGTCGAACGTCCCGCCCATCACGCCAAGCCTGGCGCAACCGTAGACCTCGCACAGGCGCACCACCTTCTGCAAGGGGTCGTCGCGCCGAAGCACAGGCCTCGCGTCTTCCAGGCTTTCCACCATTGGGTCGGCAACGCCTTCCATCTATGCCCTCGTCTGCCCGTCGCCGTGCAGCACGTACTTGTACGACGTTAAGGCGTCCAGGGCGAAAGGCCCGCGCGCATGTATCTTCTGGGTGGATATGCCTATCTCGGCACCTAGCCCGAACTGGCCGCCGTCCGTGAAGGCTGTGGACGCGTTCACGTAGACCGCCGCCGCGTCGACCGCCTTGCAGAACAGGTCCGCAGCCTGCGAATCCTCGGCCACGATGGACTCGGAATGCTTGGTGCCGTACTTGTTCACGTGGTCTATGGCCTCGCGCACGCCGCCGACGCACCTCACGGCGATCTCGGGGGCGAGGTACTCGGTGGCCCAGTCGGACTCGTCGGCAGGCTCAAGCAGCGACGCGTCGATTCCTGCGTCGGCCGCGATGCCCATCGCCACGTCGTCGACATGCATCATCACCCCGTGCCTTGCGAGCGCGGCAAGCACGTCGGGCAGGACGTCGGCGGCCACGGACTCGTCGACCAGCAGCGTCTCCGCCGCGTTGCACACGCCGTAGCGCCTGCATTTGGCGTTCTCGACTATCGCCACCGCCTTGTCCTTGTCGCAGCTCTCGTGCAGGTAGACGTGGCAATTCCCCGTGCCGGTCTCTATGACGGGCACCTTCGACGCCTCGACGCAGTGCGATATGAGCCCGGCCCCTCCGCGCGGTATCAGCACGTCGACAACCCCTCGAAGGGACATCAGCACGTCGGTTGCGCGGCGGTCGGTGGTCGACACGCAGCATATCGAGTTCTCGGGCATCCCGGCCTTCGTCGCAGCTTCGGAAAGCACGCCCGCGATGGCCTCGTTCGATTCGGCGGCCATGCTTCCGCCCCTGAGCACGCAGGCGTTGCCTGACTTGATGCAGATGCCTGCGGCGTCGGCGGTCACGTTGGGCCGCGCCTCGTACACCATGGCGACGACGCCCAAAGGCACCGAAACGCGCTTCAGCCTGATCCCGTTGTACATCTCGCGGTCCATCTGCACGACGCCCACCGGATCGGGAAGCGCGATCAGGTCCTCAAGGTCTGAGGCCATGCCCTCGATGCGTTCCTCGTCCAGCATGAGGCGATCTAGCAGCGAATCCTTGGTGCCGGCATCGGCCGCCTTCGCCATGTCGCAGGCGTTGGCCTCGAGTATGGCGCCGCTGTTGCTTCTCAGGGCGTCGGCCATCGCCTGCAATGCCGCGTTGCGTTCGGCCTCACCCTTCATGGCCAGCTCGGCCGATGCCTGCTTGGCCGATGCAGCCAAGGCCCCTATCTCGAGCTCAAGTCCGTCCGTCATCAGAACAGCTCCTAGTCGTAATCCGTTCGGGCGCACGCCGCCCGTCACTCGAACACTATCAGGTCGTCGCGGTGCACGACCGGCTTCTCCGCAAGGTAGGAAAGCAGCCTGTTAGAGGCAAGCTCCTCGCTGGTCCTGCCCTTGGCAAGGCTTATCTCGTCGCTTCCCGAGGACACCTTGCCGCGGGCTATGACGAACCCGTCCCCGTCCTCGATGTCGACTATGTCGCCCTCGTCGAAGGCGCCCTTCACGTCGCTCACCCCCACGGCCAGAAGCGAGCTTCCGCGCCTTATCAGCGCGCTTTTCGCCCCGTCGTCGACCACCAGGCTTCCCCGCGAGCTGTCGCCAAGCGCGAGCCACAGCTTCTTGGGCGTTATGGAATGAGGCCTCTCGCTGCATGCGAAGACGGTCCCGGGGCAGCGCCCTTCCGCGGTGTCGACGATGGCGCCGGGACGCTTGCCGTTCACTATGGCCATCGGGATTCCCGCCGCCATCATCACGCGCGCGGCCCGCACCTTCGTGAGCATGCCCCCCGACCCGGCGACGCTTCCCGCGCCGCCCGCCACCGCCATCACACCCGGGTCGATGGACGCCACTTCGGGGATGAGGTTCGCGTTGGCGCTCTTCGTAGGATTGGCATCGTAGAGCCCGTCTATGTCGGAAGCCACGACCAGCAACGTGGCGTCTATGAGGCAGGCCACCAGCGCGGCCAGGCTGTCGTTGTCCCCGAATCGGATCTGCTCGACCGAGACGGTGTCGTTCTCGTTGACCACGGGCACGACGCCCATGTCCAGAAGCCTGTCGAAGGTGTCGCGGGCATGCAGGTAAGACTCGCGGTCGGCGGTGTCGCGCCTGGTGAGAAGCACCAACGACGTCACTATGCCATGCCGTTGGAACGACTCGGCATAGGCGCCCGCGAGCTCGCTTTGTCCCACGGAGGCCGCCGCCTGCAACGTCGGCATGTCGGTAGGCCTGACGTCTATGCCAAGCCTTCCAAGCCCGCAGGCTATGGCTCCGGAAGACACGAGCACGACCTGCCATCCCTCGTCCTTCAAGGCGGACAGCTGGCTGGTTAGGTCGTCCATGTAGGCGTAGTCTATCGAGCTGTCCGAGGTCGTGAGCGTAGATGACCCCACCTTGACGACCAGCCTCTTTCTTTCGTCTGCGCGGTCCATCAGATGTCCAGCTCCCTGTAAACGTCTTCCTCGTCGTCGACCGCCTCGTAGTCGAACGCCCGGCCGGATATCCTTATCTCGTCGCCGTTCCTGGCGCCTGCATCGCGCAGCGCGTCCTCCACGCCTATGCGCCTCAGGCGGTGCTGCAGGAAAAGCAGCGCCTCCTCGTTCTCCCAGTCGGTCTGGACGACCATGCGTTCCACCTGGCGCCCGCTGACGCGGAACGCGCCTGGCTCCTCCTCGAACACTTCGAACGCCGCGGCCTTCCTGTCGCGCCTATGCTGCCAGACCTGCTCGTATTGGACGTCTTCTGAATCCTTCTGGCGCGCTTCCTCGCGGAGCTCGCGAACCTTCGTGGCGATGGCGCCCTTCAACGCGTCGACGCCCGCCCCTGTAAGGGCGCTGGTCTTGTAGAGCTTGGGATCGATGGGGCTGGGCGCGTACTCGTCTCCGCCCGCTGCGGCTATGGAGTCCTCGCGCACCTTGGCGGCAAGCCGCTCGAAGGCCTCGTCAGTGCCCGGGGAATCGGCCTTGTTGGCCACGACTATCCTGGGACGGTCCATCAGCTCGCTGGCGTACATCCCGAGCTCGGCCTTTATGGTCTCGTAGTCGTCCAGCGGGTCGCGTCCCTCGTAGTCGCCTGTGAGGTCGACCACTTGCACGATGACAGCCGTCCGCTCGATGTGGCGCAGGAACTCGTGTCCCAGGCCCCGGCCCTCGTGCGCGCCTTCTATCAGCCCCGGGACGTCGGCTATGACGAAGCTATCGTCGCCGCTGACGGCGACCCCCAGGTTGGGCACGAGCGTGGTGAACGGATAGTCGGCTATCTTGGGCTTGGCCGCGCTCATCCTGGATATCAGCGACGACTTCCCGGCGGATGGCATGCCCACCAGCGCCGCGTCGGCCAGAAGCTTCATCTCCAGCTCGATCCAGCACTCCTGGGCCGGCTCGCCAA
>CABVEH010000065.1 GCA_902497215.1 uncultured Eggerthellaceae bacterium
TCTGTATCTCGCCGCGGGACAGCGGCGGCTTCAGTATGGCGGCCGCATCGATGGAGCCCTCGGCCGAACCGGCGCCGATGATGGTGTGGATCTCGTCGATGAACAGCAGCACGTCGCCCGCGTCCATGACCTCCTTGATGACGGCCTTCATGCGCTCCTCGAACTCGCCGCGGTACTTCGACCCGGCCACGAGCGCCGAAACGTCGAGCGTGACCAGGCGCTTGTTGCGAAGCGTCTCGGGCACCTGGTTGGCCACGATGAGCTGGGCCAGCCCTTCGACGATGGCCGTCTTGCCCACGCCGGGCTCGCCCAGAATGAGCGGGTTGTTCTTCTGGCGGCGCGAAAGGATCTGCATGACGCGCTCGATTTCGGCCGCGCGCCCGATGACGGGGTCGAGCCCGCCTTCCTTCGCCTTCTTGGTGAGGTCGGTCCCGAATTCCTCAAGCATGCTGTTGCGCTGCATGCCCGGCTGCTGGAACCCGGTGCGGCCGGCCATGACCGGCGACTGCCCCACGATGTCGTTCATGGTGGCGCGGATGTCGTCGCCAGACACGCCCATGCGCTTCAGCACGTCGATGGCCGTGCCCTCGCCCTCGCGAACGATCCCCAGAAGAAGATGCTCGGTGGATATGTAGCTCTGCCCCATCTGCATGGCCTCGCGCAGCGAGTTCTCGAGCACGCGCTTGACCCTGGGGGTGAAAGAAAGATGGCCGGAAACGTCCGCGTCCTCGTCGATGGTGGCGATCTGGCGGATGTTCTGCACGACGTCGTCGTACTTCACGCCCTTGCGGTCGAGCGCCTGGGCCGCCAGCCCCTCCTTCTCGGTGATGAGCCCGAGCAGGATGTGCTCGGTGCCAACGTAGGGCTGATGAAGCTGGCGCGCCTCGTCCTGTGCGAGAACTAGTACTTTCCTGGCCTTGTCGGTGAATTTCTCGAATGACATGGCTCTCCGATCCTAATATGCTAGCGTACTTTTCCGCGCCATTTTAGCACTCATGCAATTGGAGTGCCAAACCGTCCCGCCCCCTCGCACACACCTTGCACACAAGCAGCGTTATGCCTTCTCGATTGCCTGAAGGATGGGGTCGAGCGCGTCTCCCACGTCGTACTTCTCCACCTCGCCCACGTCCACCAGCTCGGCAATCTTCGGGTCGATGGGCAGGGTGGCCACGGCGTCGATGTCGTACTTCTTGGCGATTTCGGCGCCCTGGGGCTCGCCGAAGATGTGGTGCTTCTTGCCGCAGTCATCGCACTGGAAGTAGGCCATGTTCTCGACCAGGCCGATGACGGGCACGCCCATGGACCCGGCGAGGTTGACGGCCTTGCCCACGATCATCGCCACGAGCTCCTGCGGGGCGGACACCGTGACGATGCCGTCGATGGGAAGCATCTGGCAGATGGTGAGGAAAACGTCGGAGGTGCCGGGAGGCATATCGATCAGCATGACGTCGACGTCTTCCCAGTTCACGTCGCTCCAGAACTGGTTCAGCGCGTTGGTGATGACGGGGCCGCGCCACGCCACGGGGACGTCCTCCTGCGGGAGCAGCAGGTTCACCGAGATCATCTCGATGCCCGAGGCGGAATGCACGGGATTCATGCCGTCCTCGTCCGCAAGGGGACGCGCATGCACACCGAAGGCCTTAGGGATGGACGGCCCGGTGACGTCGGCGTCGAGTATGGCGACCTTCTTGCCCTGCTTGTTCAGCTCGGACGCCAGAAGGCTGGTGACCAGCGACTTGCCCACGCCGCCCTTGCCGGAAACCACGGCGACGACCTTCTTGATGTTCGAGCGCGAGTTGGGCTCGAGCTTCGACGGGGCCTGGGCCTCGGTGCGCGACCCGCAGCCCGACACCCCGCACGAAGAGCAGCTTCCACCGCAGTCCTCGGGGGCGCCTTCGGGAACCTTGTTTTCTTCAGCCATTGGAATCCTCCTAAAAAAGAGGCGACCCCCAGGGCCGCCTCGCGTTGCCTTGCTTTCGGTTTCGCTACTTCACGGACGCGTAGAAGTCGGCTTCCTCGAAAAGGTCCTTGACCGACTTGCCCTCGCGGAACGGAAGCTCCAGGAACTCGGAGATGGTGGGCACCAGCGGGCTGCAGTCGACGTAGTGTCCCTTCTCGTTCTTCTGCGCGGTGTCCTGCACCCTCCAGTAGCGGTCGTTCACGTCAGTGAGATAGTACAGATCGCCGTCGACGTCCATGTACACCGAATGGTTGGCGTGCAGGTAGGTCGGCAGGTCGTCGTAGGATATCTCGAGTACCTCGTCGGCTTTCATTCCCATTTGAGGGCTCCTAACTTTCGCGAACAGATGCTTACATAATAACAAGAACCCAACGCCCGTGGCCCATCAATCGACAGGTTTTTGCACGCCTTCCGAAAGGCCGTCGGAAGGGCCCTTCGGACCTGCGGCTCTCCTGCGTTTGATGGCCTCCCACGTCTGGCCCACCGCCGCCACCAGGCAGATTCCCACCGCGATTCCGGCCGCGTACAGCAGCGTCATGACGGCGAAGTCGCCGCAGGCGCCGAGGTCGCCGTTCACTGCGTTGAACATGGTGTAGTAAAGGCCGCGCCCAGGAACCAGCGGGATGACCGACACGATGAAGAACACCGTCGCGGGCACGCGCAGCACGCGCGACACCGCCTCGGAGTAGACGGCCGCGAACGTGGAGGCGACGACGCACGGCACGAAGACCGACCCCATGGGCATACGCACCAGGTCGAAGACGACCCAGACGAGAAGGCCTCCCAATGCCGCGACGGCGACGCGCCTCGGGCTGACGTTGAAGAACAGCGCGAACCCCACCGAGCCCCCGAAGGCGGCCAGGGCCGTCTGCCACGGCTGCCACGGCGCGGAGTTCGCACCCGAGGAGAAGTCAAGCCCTGGCGACCCAGAGCGACACCATGAACCCAAGCGCCAGCGCCGTTGCCCAAAGAAGGCTCTCCACGAACCGCATGACTCCCGAGATGGTGTCGCCCGACAGCATGTCGCGCGTGGCGTTCGTCATGGCAACGCCGGGGATGAGGAGCATTATCACGCCGATGGTGACCATGTCCACGTTGACCGCTGGGAAGACCCCGGACACGGCGGCGATGGCGATGCCCGCCGCCAGGGACACGGCGAAGTCGAACGCCATGACGTTCGGCATGTAGGCCCTGAGGTGCCGCATGGCCGCACATACGAGGATAGCGAAAAGCGCCGAAACGGCTCCGTCAAGCAGACTGCCTCCGAAGAAGACCGCGAACGACCCCGCCGAAAGAATCCCACCAAGGTAGAAGTACCACTTGGGCTCTCGCATGCGTTTTATGGCCTGCAGGCGAGACGACAGCTCGCTGGCCGGAAGCGGGTTCGACAGGCATTCCTTGCACAGCGAATTCAAGGCCTCCAGCCTGGCGAAGTCGGTCTGTCCTCCCCCTTCGACGCGGCGAGAGAACGTGAGCTCGCCCCCGTTCGGAAGCGAGACCGTGACCACGATGACCGCCGTTATGGCCAGCACGTTCATGCGGGTGGCCCCATACGCCCGGCCCAGCCTGATTATCAGCTGCTCGACCGCATGGACGTCGGCCCCGCACATGATCATGGCCTCCCCGACGTCCATCAGATGCGGAAAGACCTCGGAAACGACGGCCGCCTCAGGCTCGCAAGGCTTGGTGCAGGCGGCGTCGCTCATGAGGCTAGTTCTGGGAAGGCTGGCCGTCGTTTGCTTCGGTCTCGCCTGTTTCGATCGACACCGTGGCGCCTTCGTCCACTACCGCGGAATCAGGCGCGGCAGCCTGGGCATCCGGCTGGGAAGCGTCGGGCTGCGTGCCGACCACCTGGATCTGGTCCACGGATTCGACCATCTCCTCGACAGGCGCGCTTTCGAAGGGCGACCCCTCAGCAGGCGCGCTCTCGAGCGCCGGCTGCACGGCGGCCTGCGCGGCAGCCTGATCGGGGCTAGGCGCCTGCGTGGCACCTTCGGGAACGTAGGCAACGGGCTGCGGCTGAACGGCTTGCGGCTGCAGCTGCTGGACAGGCTGCGGCTGGCCGGCCTGCGGCGACGTGGGCTGGATGGGCTGCACCGGGGGAACAGGCTGGCCTGGCACCTGCACCGGAGGAACGGGAGGCACAGGCTGCACTGCGGCAGGCACCACGTAGGCGCCGGCTGCCGGGTAGTACATTCCCGCCCTGTACAGCTTCTTGTCGCTGTTCACGAACACGGCGATGATGATGAACAGCACGCCCTGTATGATGCCGGAGCAGAAGAAGCCGAGGACTGCGCCCACGATGCTCCAGGCGAACACCATGGTGAACTTCTCGGGCTTGTTGTAGTTGCGCAGCACGATGATGCCTGCGGCGAGCACGACGCCCTCGGCCACGATCGCAAGGCCCAGGATGATGTTGATGATGGACACGGCCAGCTGGTAGGCCGCGTAGTCGTCGTAGTAGTCGTAGTAGCCTGGGAAGTCGCCGGAGCCGTAATGGGTCCCAATGCTGTAGGAGCCATAGATGCTGCCGTAGCCGTCGAAGCCATAGTCGTAGTAATCGACCATCGCCTCCTGGATGAACGGGCCCATCACGCTCATCATCGCGATGCCTATGACGCATAGGAATATGATCACGCCCGAAAGCGCGACGCAGGCGATGGCCATTCCCTTGATCGCCTTGGCATGGTTCTTTTGCATTTCGTGCAACCTTTCTTCCGTGCCTGCGCCTTCGTGGTGCAGGCATTCCATCGCTCCGTGGGGAACGCCGGGTTTCCGTCCCCTATTGTAAACGCTGCGGGCCGCATGCCGCCATGTTTCGCCGCCCCTCCTTGGCAAGCTTTCGGGGCCGAACCCGCGTCAGGGCTCGATCCAATAGACGGTTCCGCCCCCGTACAGCTTCCCAAATATGTACTTGTTGGACGCCGACTCGTTGCTGAGGAACAGCCTGCCGTCGAACTGGTCGATCCCCTCCATCATGGGGGGCGCCTCGATGGAGGCAGCAAGCGCTGAAGCCTCGCAGAAGACCAGGGGCACGTCGTTTCCGGAAACGTCGTACGTTCCGCCGGAAGCCAGCCTGTCCACGTCGTAGGAATACATCACCGAGGGAGAGAACCCCCACGACGTGGAAAGCACCATCCTCCCATCCGGCGTCATCGCCATTCCCTGAACCTTGTCGGGAATCGAATACACGGCCTCGGGAACGTCCGCGAAACCCCAATCCGACGACGCGTCGCGCCCGTAGGCGTACATGACGGCATGGTTCTCGGTGCCGTCGGGGGCCGTAAGATGCATGGAATCGGGTGTTTCGTAGGGGCCGGCCATGTAGAAGACGCCGGTGTAGAGCACGTCGTCCTGCACGTTGACGAACGCCGGGTCGAACCCGACGTCCACCTTGGCGGACGCCTTGACCGCCTGCCCCTCGGATGCGCGTGCCACCTCGTCGGCGGAAAGCACCAGCAGGCCGCCTTCGGTGGTGAGGTAGACGTTGTCGAAGGCGCTGGTTATGCCGCCGCCATGCCCCATGTATGGCGACCCGTCGGGGTTTTGCACCTGTATGCGCGAAACGGTGCCGTCGGCGCCGCGGCGCCATATGGGCGAAGGCTCCCCGTCGGATTCGTATCCGCTGAACAGCCACAGGCCGTCGTCTGCGCGGTCGAGGTCCTGCGGGATGAAGCCCGTGTTGATGCCAGGCGTGTCGAACGCGGCCGTCGCCATGCCGTAGAAGGACGCGTATGCGATGCGCATGTACGCCACGAAGGCGATGACCACCACCATCGCCAACGCGAAAAGCCCGACCAGGATGCCTAGGGCTATCCTCTTCGGGCTTGCCTTCCTTGGCTTCTTGCGGGCATGCACGCCATGAGGCCCGTCCTGGCCGCCGGGAGAACCAGTGCCGCCGGCGGCCATGACGGTTGCATCGCTCGAAGCCGAAGCGCCTTCCGCCACCGTTTCGGCGGAAGCTTCGACCTTGATTGCGGCGTCCTTAGACGCTTCCGAATTCGTCTGCATGGCTTTCGACGAAGGCGTCGGCCAGGCTCGGATCGATGATCAGGTTCTCGCCGAGGTTGCGGTCGATGTAGTCCTGCGCGTACTTGCCTGCCGGCGTGAAGCCCTGAAGGGGCACGCAGGCGATGGTCACCGCGCGGCCGAAGTGCTGCTGCAGGTCGGCTATGGCCTTGTCGGCAACGGCCTCGTCGGCCGGGTCGATGTAGTAGATCTTGGCCTGCGGCATGCCTTCGACGTAGTTGATCTGCTTCGTGGTGCTGAAGGGGTCGACGGTGACGAAGAACGCCTCGAGCAGCGTGCGCAGCGGAATGACGTCGGCGTCGTAGTCGACCTTTATGCACTCGGAGGTGCCCAGGTACTCGGAGTCGGGGAATGCGAGGAAGAACGTTTCGACGACGGTCCCCGCGTCGACGTCTGTGAGTCCCAGCTCGGTGTCCAGGACGCCTGGAAGCCTGTCGAGAAAGTCCTGACCACCCCAGAACGTGCTTCCGGCAAGGTATATGGTCCTCTTGTTCATGATGTCTCCTTAGTCCCTGCATGAAACTAAGGACATGGTAAGGCGAGGGCCCACGCGCCACCCTATCGCGGGGAATCAGTTGCAAGGCTGTAAATTGCTGGTCAGCAAACCGACGCAAGGGGCCGCGGCCCGGAGGGGTGGATGCGAGGTAAGCCAA
>CABVEH010000066.1 GCA_902497215.1 uncultured Eggerthellaceae bacterium
AGTGCTCCACCGTGCAGGTGGACTTCAACATGCCGGAGAGGTTCGACCTGACCTACCGCACCGAAGACAACACCGAGGAACGCCCCTGGATGCTGCACCGCGCCATCTTCGGGTCCATCGAACGCTTCCTAGGAATCCTCATCGAGCACTACGCGGGCGCGCTGCCGCTTTGGCTGGCCCCGGTCCAGGCCGTGGTAATCCCTATCGCCGACCGCCACAAGGAAGCCGCGGCAGAGTTCGCAGGCGAACTCAAGGGCGTGGGCGGCCGCGTGGAGGTCTACGACCAGAACGAGCCCATGAAGGTGAAGATCGCCAAGGCCCAGGCGCAGAAGATCCCGTACATGGTCGTCATGGGCGACAAGGAGGTCGAGGAGCGCTCGATCAGCGTCCGCGACCGCGCCGAAGGCGACCTTGGAAGCTGGGAGCGCCAGAAGTTCATCGACGTCATCCGCGACGCCGCGCTCTAGCGCTTCGCGGACCCGTCTTCCTTCCGGCGAGGCCTCAGCACCTGGGGCTTGATCGCGTTCCTTTCGCGCCCGAGCCTCACGTGTTCCTTTAGAACCCCCAGCGTGTTGCGGGGGTTCTTTGCTATCTTGCGCGCGGCTTTCGCGAGCTCTGCGTCCATGGTATGCAGCACGATGGACGCGAACAGCGGCATCAGCAGCACGGTTATGCCGCCGGCCGCGATGAGCGTGGACCCGACTTCCTGGGTGAACGCCCCCGACGACACGGCGACCGACGTCACTGCCACGACCAGGGGAAGCGCCGTCGTGCAGTAGAAGGCTATGCTCGCCTTCACCCTGGGGTCGGTTTCCTTCATGTCCTTGCGCACGGACAGCGACACGAATATGGGAACGGCCCTGACAAGCAGCAAAGCTGCTATGAAAACGACCAGCAGCCCAGGTTCGGCCACCACCCCTTCCGGGTCGATCTTCATTCCGCTCACGATGAAGAAAAGCGGCACGAAGAAGCCGTAGGCGATCCCGTTCAGCTTGTGCTCGAGGCTGGAATCGCCTTCGGGGAGGATGGCCCGCAAGGCGAACCCTGCAGCGAACGCTCCCAGGACGATGTCGAGGTCGAATACTGCAGACAGTGCCACCAGTCCCACCAGGAGCACCATCACGAACCGCACGCCGGTCTGCGCGTTGGTTTCGCGGTTCTTCCTCATGAAGGCGTACAGCTTCGACCCCTTGCGGGCGAGCACCTTCGAAACGAACACCGAACCCACCGCTATTCCGGCGAAGGCGAGCAGCACGAGCACGGTAAGCCACGTCGCGCGCGTGCCCATGAGGGCCGCTATCGCGATTATCGGGCAGAGCTCTCCCCACACCCCGTATTCGACGACGCCCTTTCCCACGATGGTGTCGGTCTGGCCCCTGTCCTTGAGTATGGGGACCAACGTCCCGAAGGCCGTCGTGGTCAAGACGATGGCCGTGGCGATTCCGGAGTGGAAGTTCCCGCGGTAGATGCCGATGGGGACGAACACGGCCAGCGCCACGGCGAACGACACGACCCAGGTGCGAAGGCCGTGCTTGCCGCCCTTCTCGGAAAGCTCCTGGACGTCTATCTCGTAGCCGGCCAGAAGGAACAGGAACCCAAGCCCCAGGTCGGAAAGGAGGCCTACCGCGATGTCGGACTGGACGAGCCCGAAGACGTTCGGCCCGACGAGCATCCCGGCGACGAGTAGGAAGACCGTTTCGGGGATTATCCGGTTGGGCGTGGCGGCCGAAAGAAGAGGACAGACGAAGGCGCATGCGACGACCACGAACAGCGACACCAGCTCGCTTTCCATTTTGGCTGTGCACCTCCTTCGACTGCAACGATTCTATCAGCTAGGGCTCCTTGGCCTGCGTGTCAAGCGGTCCAACGTAACGATACGGCGAACTTTGGGCAACGTCTGGAATCGCGGTCCTTTTCCCTGTTTTTCTGGAATAGTATGCAATAAGCAACACATATGCACCGAGAACGTCAAACGAAAGCCATGGATAGAAGGAGAGCGCAATGAGCGAGGTAGTCACATCGGGGGATTTCCAGAAGAAGGTGCTTGAAGCCGACAAGCCGGTATTGGTTGACTTCTTCGCTACATGGTGCGGGCCCTGCAAGCGCCTTGCACCCACCCTCGACGAGGTGGCGAAGGACGTCGAAGGCAAGGCCTACGTCTACAAGCTCGACATCGACCAGAGCCAGGACATAGCGGCGAAGTACCGCGTCAGCTCGGTTCCCACCCTGATCCTGTTCAAGGACGGCCAGCCGGCCAAGAAGACCATCGGCGCGCAGCCCAAGCAGGCATTGATGCAGATGTTCGACTGATGGTCGGCGAAGGCACCAAGGCATACGACACCGTGGTCGTGGGAGCAGGCCCTGCCGGCCTGACTGCCGCGATGTACTGCGCCCGCGCGGGGCTGAACTGCGTCGTGATAGAGATGCTCAGCCCCGGCGGCCAGATGGCTCAGACCGAGCACCTAGAGAACTATCCAGGCTTCTTCCATTCCACCAGCGGCTACGAGCTGTCCGAGATAATGAGCGAGCAGGCGACCAACTTCGGCGCGCAGCTCGTCTACGACCAGGTCTCGTCCGTCGACTTCCAGGCCTGCCCGAAGGTTTTGAGGATGACCGACGGCGAGCTTCTCGCCAAGACGGTGATAATCGCCACCGGAGCCCGCCCGGCGAAGCTCGACGTTCCGGGCGAGGCCGAGTACATGGGCTCGGGCGTCTCGTATTGCGCCACATGCGACGGCAACTTCTTCAAGGGCAAGGACGTATGCGTGATAGGGGGCGGCGACACCGCCGTCGCCGACGCCATCTACCTTTCCAGGATATGCAGGAAGGTGTACATACTCGTCAGGCGCGACGTCCTGCGCGCCACGGCGATATACAACACCAAGCTGAAGGAGTTCGACAACGTCGAGATAGTCTGGAACACGGTCGTCGACTCGATCGACGGCGAGGACGGCGCGGTGACGGGGGTCAGCGTCAGGAACGTCGTGAGGGGCGACAACAAGATCATCCCGGTGTCGGCCTGCTTCGTCGCCATAGGAACCGTCCCGAACACCGAGTTCCTCGACGGGTCGCTCGAACTCGGCCAGACGGGCCGCATCGTCACGAACGACGTGTGCGAGACGAGCGTGCCTGGCGTCTACGCGATAGGCGACGTGCGCATGAAGAGCCTCTACCAGGTGACCACGGCCGTCGCCGACGGGGCGGTTGCGGCCGAGGCTGCGGCGGAGTACCTCATACAGCACGAATAGCATTCATTTGATAGAATATGCCGAAAGACGGATACGCGCCGCATGGCGCGTATTTTTTCGCTTCCCGGCATCGAGATTGGAATGCAATGCAAGACGTTAACATGAGGGAGAAGCTCTCCGACTTCCTCGAGGCCTACGAAGACCTGCAGAGGAAGATGGGCGACCCCGACATCCTTGCGGACCAGAAGGAATACAACCGCCTGGCGAAGGAATACGCCGACCAGGGGGCCCTTGCCAAGAAGGCGCAGGAGTACGTCTCGGCCATGGAAGACCTCGAGGCCGCCAAGGAGATGCTCGGCGACGCGGACATGAAGGAGTTCGCGCAGGACGAGATCGCCCAGATAGAAGCCAAGCTTCCCCAGCTCGAGGAAGACATCAAGTTCATGCTGATCCCGGCCGACCCTGCCGACGAGAAGGACATCATCGTCGAGATCCGCGCGGCGGCAGGCGGCGACGAGGCGGCGATATTCGCCGGCGACCTGTACAAGATGTACGAAAGGTTCGCTGGCGATCAGGGCTGGAAGACCGAGACGCTCGACGTGTCGCCGTCCGAGGCCGGCGGATACAAGGAGATCCAGTTCAAGGTGAAGGGCGACCACGTCTACTCCATGATGAAGTTCGAGAGCGGCGTGCACCGCGTGCAGCGCGTCCCGAAGACGGAAAGCCAGGGCCGCATACACACCTCCACCGCGACGGTGGCCGTGCTTCCCGAGGCCGACGAGGTCGAGGTGGAGATCAACGACAACGACCTGCGCATAGACGTGTTCCGCGCTGGAGGCCCGGGCGGCCAGTGCGTCAACACCACCGACTCGGCCGTGCGCATCACGCACCTTCCCACCGGGCTCGTCGTGCAGTCGCAGGACCAGAAGTCGCAGCTCCAGAACAAGATAGCCGCCATGAGCGTGCTTCGCGCCCGCCTGTACGAGAAGATGCTGGCCGAACAGCAGGCCGAGGAGGGCGCCAAGAGGCTGGCGCAGATAGGCTCGGGTGACCGCGCCGAGAAGATCCGAACCTACAACGGCCCGCAGGACCGCGTCACCGACCACCGCATCGGGTTCAACTCCAGCTACAACGACGTGCTGATGGGAAGCAAGCTGATCGACGTGATAACGGCGCTTCAGGCAGCCGACCGCGCGCAGAAGCTGGAAGAGGCCGTCTAGTTGGACGGTTGGACCGTCGGCCGCATGCTCTCCTGGATGGAGGGCTACCTGGCCGACCATGACGACCTCGATCCCAGGGTGTCAAGCCGCTGGCTTGTGTCCGATGCCGTCGGACTGACCTTCATGGAGCTCTATACCAATCTCGAACGCCCGCTCGATTCCGGCGAGTTGGACCTTCTGAGAGCCAACGTCAGAAGGCGCGCCGAGGGTGAGCCTTTGCAGTACATCGTCGGCAAGACGGGGTTCAGGCACATCGACGTGATCGTGCGCGAAGGCGTGCTGATCCCAAGGCCCGAAACCGAGGTTCTGGTCAGCGAGGTGCTGTCCAGGCTTCCCAGGGACAAGCACGTCTCGGGCGACGGGGAAGTGGAAGATCCCGACATCCTTGTGGCAGACATATGCACCGGAAGCGGATGCGTCGCCTGCTCGCTTGCTTACGAAAACCCGCGCATAAGCGCCGTTGCCACCGACGTCGATTCACGCTGCGTTCAGCTGGCACGCGACAACGCTGAGGCGCTAGGGCTTGCTTCCCGCGTGCATGTGGTCGAGTGCGACCTGGGCGAAGGGGTCGACCCTGCGCTTGTGGGGCGTTTCGACGCCGTGGCGTCGAACCCGCCCTATGTTCCGACTGAGGTGCTCCGCGATTTGCCGTCCGAGGTTTCGAACTTCGAGCCGGAACTTGCGCTCGACGGCGGCCCCGACGGCCTCGACGTGTTCAGGCGGATCGCGCCCTGGGCTCATGCGGCATTGAAGCCCGACGGCTTCCTGGCGGTGGAGCTGTACGAGGAATCGCTCGACCAGGCTGCCGACATAGCCCGACAAGCCGGGTTCGCCCATGTGGACGTGACAAGCGACCTCAACGGGCTTCCGCGCGTGCTGGTGGCCTCGAAGACCGAAAAGGAGTCCTCATGATCGAAGAACTGCCCCTGGTGGAGTGGCTTGACGAGTCCAAGGCCGCGCTGCTTGGAAGGATCGGCGACAGGAAGCCCGAGGTCGCCATAATCCTCGGGTCGGGGCTCGGGCCCTTGGCCGAGCAGATAGAGGACGCCGTCCACGTGCCGTTCGGCGAGATTCCGCACATGCGCACCTCCACGGCGAGCGGACACGTCGGAAGGTTCGTCTGCGGAAGGCTGGGCGGCAAGGAGGTCCTGTGCATGCAGGGCCGCCTGCACGGGTACGAGGGCTACAGCGCCCAGGAGGTGGCCTATCCTGTCTGGCTGATGCATTCCATCGGGGTGCGCACGCTTTTGACCACGAACGCCGCCGGCGCGATCAACGAAGGCTTCGAAGTCGGCGACTTCTGCGTGATGTCCGACCACATCAACTTCACGGGCCGCAACCCCGTCGCAGGGGTCGAGCCCGACAAGCTGGCCATGCGGTTCTTCTCGATGCTCGACTGCTACGACCCCGCATTGCGCGAGGTGGCGAAGGAGGTCGCTGCATCCGAGGGCATACCGCTTCGCGAAGGGGTCTACCTTGGGCTTCTGGGCCCGAGCTTCGAAACCGCGGCCGAGATACGCGCGTTCCGCGGATGGGGCGCCGACACCGTTGCGATGTCTGTGTGCGAGGAGGTCATTGCAGCCAGGCACGTGGGCATGCGCGTCCTAGGGATGTCGCTCTGTTCGAACATGGCCTGCGGGGTAGGCGGGGCCAACCCATCCGACGAGGAAGTGTTCCAGGTGGCCCGCCAGCGCGAGGCCGACTTCTGCCGCCTGGTGACCGGCATCGTCGAGCGCATCTAGAGCATCTAGAGGATGCTGGCCATTCATGTCATAGGAAGCGGATCCAAAGGCAACGCAGCCATAGTTGAGAACGTGTCCGACGGGCGCGGGGTGCTCGTCGACTGCGGCATATGCAAGCGCGACGTTTTCGCACATGCGGCCTCGGCCGGGTTCGACATGGGGAACCTCGAGGCCATACTGGTCACCCACGACCATTCCGACCATGTGTCGAAGACCGGGGTGATAGTCCGCGGCCTGGGGCGCGAGGGCATCCCGATGTACGCGCTGCCTGAAGTCTCTTCCGTGACGGCGCAGCTGCACGAGGTGGCGCACTTGGTGGACGTCGGGCCGATGGCCTCAGGCGTTCCCTTCGAAGCCGCGGGCATGAGGATACGCCCTATTAGGACTTCGCACGACGCCGCTGCGTCCTGCGGTTTCCGCTTCGAGACCGGCGACGGGGACGCGTTGGGGCTCGGACAGGTGCATGGCGATCACCTT
>CABVEH010000067.1 GCA_902497215.1 uncultured Eggerthellaceae bacterium
CCGCACCGCCCGCCCCTCGCATGCGTCGCAGGCTCGAGCTTGACGTGTTCACGCCCGGAGGCGCGGTTTCGCTTCTTCCCGTGGAATCGCTGTACAGGATGTGGGCCGATCCGCAAGCGCGCGGGCGCCGGCATGCGTGCGCGTTCGGCGCCGCCCGGCATATGTACCTGGGCGACAGCGCCCATCACGTGAAGGCGATCCTGCGCAGGCTCGGCTTGGACGTCCCAGAAGGTTTCGAGGCGATGCCGGACCACATCTCGCTGCTTTGCGAACTTGCGGCCATCTTCGCCGAGTCCGGCAACGTCGGCGCGCTTGGCGGCTTTCTGCGCGAGCACTTCTACTGGACCGCCACGTACGCGTCGGAGCTTGCGTCGCGCAGGGCGGAACTCGAAGCATGCCGGGACGAAAGCATGCGTGCGTCCGAATGCGTCGAAGCCATCGACCACGCGCTGGCGCTGCTGGCGGAAGTGGACGACGTGGTGGCGCAGCTGACCGGACGGTTAGAAAGGCGCAAGAGCGCCTAAGTAAGAGCGCCTAAGAGATAGGCATTGGGAACAAAAACGCGAAACAACGCGGGCAATCGCCGAATCAGGCAACACGGAAAGCGAGGAGAAATGGAAGAGAAGGGTAGGAAGGCGCGTTTCAGCCCCACGCGGCGCGGCTTTCTGAAGGGCGGAGCGGCCACGTTGGCGCTTGCGGCGACCGCAGGCGTGTGCTCGCTTGCCGACTGGCAGGCGGAGCAGGCTGCCGCGGCGTCCGACGGGACGATTGCGACAGGGCCGTCGCTTTGCAACGGCTGCTCCAGCAAGTGCGGGCTTGTGGCGACCACCAAGGGAGGGCGCCTTTGGTTCGTGAACGGAATGAAGGACCACCCGTACGCCAAAGGAACGCTTTGCGGACGAGGGCAGGGCACGGCGCAATGGGCTTACGACGACGAGCGCGTCACGACCCCGATGAAGCGCATGGAGGACGGCACCTTCGAGCCGATCGGATGGGACCAGGCCTACAAGGAGATCGCCGAGAAGGTCCGGGACATAATCGAAACGTCAGGCCCTGGGGCCCTGGCCATGATCCAGGACCCTCGTCCTTCGGGAAAGTACTACACGAAGCGCTTCATCAACGCGCTAGGGTCCAACAACTTCTACACCCATGCCGCCGCATGCAACCTTTCCAAGGAAAGCGGCATAAACCAGGCCATAGGCGCCTCGAACTTCTCGGTGGACTGGCCTAACGCCAAAATGGTCGTGTTCATCGGTCGCAGCTACGGCGACGGCATCCGCCCTTCGTCCGTGAAGAGCGTGGCCGAAGCGGCGGACCGCGACACCAGGGTCGTCATAGTCGACCCCAGGCTCAACAATACGGGCATCTTCGCCACCGATTGGGTTCCGATAAAGCCGGGGTGCGACATCGCGCTCTTGCTTGGAATCGCGAACGTGCTCGTGACGCAGGACCTCTACGACCACGATTTCGTGGAGCAGCACAGCGTTGGGTTCCCGGAGTTCGCAGCCCAGGTCGCCGAATACACCCCCGAATGGGCGGAAGGCGTCTGCGACGTGCCTGCGGACAAGATCGTGGAATTGGCGCAGGACCTCGCGAAGGCCGCGCCGGCCTGCGCGATCGAGCCTTCGTGGCGCGCGGCGTTTGGATGCGCGCACCAGAACTCGTTCGAGACCGCGCGCTGCGTCTGCGCGGTGAACGCGCTGCTTGGCAACTGGGGCCAGAAGGGCGGCGCACTCATAACGTCGTCGCCCAAGTCGGGAGAGGTCGACCCCGTGAAGTTCCCGCCGGTGCCCAAGCCTGCGGGAAAGAGGGTCGGCGACGCGGAGTATCCGCTCGCTTTAAGTAGCATG
Source organism: uncultured Eggerthellaceae bacterium (assembly GCA_902497215.1). Next base: position 1,851 of record CABVEH010000067.1, read on the forward strand.
GGGACGAACCTTGCCGTGGTCGAAGGATGCCTGGACGGAAGGATAGAGGGCGTCTTCTTCTACAACTCCAACGCGCTGCAGGGCTATTCGCAGCCGGCGAAATGGCGAGAGGCGCTGGACAAGGCGAAGCTCGTGGTGTCGGTGGACATCCAGATGAGCGAGACCTGCATGGCGTCGCATTACGTGCTTCCCGAGTGCACGTCGCTCGAGCGCATGGAGCTTCCGGAATTCATCGGCGGCAAGAAGCATTACGTGGCCATGCGCACGCAGGTGCTCGAGAAGATACACCCCGAGACGAAGCCGTGCGACCAGATATTCTCCGAGCTTGCACGCGCATGCGGCGTGGGCCAGTACTTCGACTTCACGGTGGAAGAGCTTGCCGAAGCCGAGCTTAACACGGTGGGCACCTCTATCGCGGAAGTCACCGAGAAGGGCATCGTCGAGCTTCCCAGCGGCTCATTTGCATACGGGGTTCCGAAGTTCAACACGACCACGGGGAAGTTCCAGTTCTCGTCGGAGAAGGTCGGGTCGGCGGGATTGAACCCTGTGATCGGGTACGTTCCTAGGCTGGTGGAGCCGGCCGGCGACGAGTTCTACTTCGTCGGCGGAAAGCAGAGCATCCAGTCCCATACGATGACGCTCAACCTGAAGCCGCTGAACGACGTGTCTCGGGAATACGACCTTCAGCGCGTCTGGCTTTCGCGCTCCGACGCCAAGAGGCTCGGCATAGAGGACGGCGACATGGTCGAGATATCGTCTAGCGAGGCCAGCGGGAAGGTTGCCGCGAAGGTCACGGAGCGCCTGAAGCCCGGCGTGGTGTTCCTTCCCACCCATTACGGCGGGACGTCCCCCTACCTCACGCGGGCCAAGGGCTTCGGCGTCAACTTCATGGACTTCGTCCCTTATCACATGGAGCCGGGGGTAGGGGCTGCCATGACTCAGGAAGTTGCGGTCAAGGTTAGGAAGGTCGAAGGATAATGGCTCGTTATGGAATGCTGATCAACACCAAGAAATGCGTCGGTTGCTATGCCTGCAGGATCGCGTGCCAGATGTACAACGGGCTCGAGACCGACGAGGCCTTCATAAAGTTCTACGAAGAGGAGCACGGGCAGTATCCGTCCGTCTACGCCGAAAACGTTCCCGTCCAGTGCATGCATTGTGAAGACGCGCCCTGCCAGTCGGTGTGCCCGACGACCGCCACCTACACGACCGATTCGGGGGTCGTGCTGGTCGACGAGGACAAATGCATAGGCTGCAAGTACTGCATGGCCGCTTGCCCTTACAATGCGCGCATCCAGCTGCATCCAAGCGGCGTCGTGGAAAAGTGCCGTTTCTGCTGGAGCGATGGAGAGCCGGGCAATCCGCCCAAATGCGTCGGCACATGCATTTCCGGCGCTCGCATCTTCGGGGACCTGGACGATCCCGAAAGCGAGATCTCGAAAGAGGTCGCGCGCACCAACGCGCAGCCTTTGGCTGGCGACCTGACAAAAGCGAAAATCTACTACGTGAGGTGATGGGAAGATGGTTTGGGGACCGATGATCGCCTGGTACCTGTTCTTGGCGGGTGCCTCGGCTGGAGCTTTCATAACGGCGGCCTTCGTGGAAAAGAAGTATCCCGACAGCGTGAAGATGCGCATCGCAGGCAGGATCATCGCGCCTGTGTTCATAGCCATAGGCCTATTGCTGCTGATCCTCGACGCCGAGGCCGGGCTGCATAACCCGCTCAGGTTCGCCTATCTGGTCATGAACCCGGGTTCCGTGATGACGCTGGGAGTGTATTTCATCTGCGTGTACATGCCCGTGAGCATGGTGGTGGCGTTGCTTGAGATCCTCAAGAAGCGCGTGCCGACATGGTTGAACTGGGTGGGGATAGTGTCTGCCTTCTGCGTTGCGGCCTACACGGGATTCCTGCTCGGCGTCGTGCAGGCGTACCCTCTGTGGAACAACGCGATCCTTCCGGTCTTGTTCGTGATATCGGCGCTGTCTGCAGGCCTTGCCGCCACCAGCCTCGTGGGACTCGTCACCGACAGGGAGCGCTTCGAGAGGATGTGGCTCATCAAGAAGAGCCACGTCATCCTGTCGGCCATCGAGGTCGTGGTGCTGTTCACCATGCTCGTCATCGTGAACTCGGGAAGCCCCGAGGGAGCGGCTTCGGTGCACTCGCTGGTCGGAGGCCAATACGCGGCGCTGTTCTGGGGAGGCCTGGTGGTTCTGGGCCTTGTGGCGCCGTTCCTGATCGAGGGGTACCCGGTGTTCGTCACGAAGAAGCCCGAGACTTCGACGACGTCTCTGGTGGTGAGCATCATAGGCGAAGGCGGCGTGCTCGTCGGCGGCTTCGTGCTGAGGCTGCTGATCGTGCTGGCGGCCTTGCCGGTGGCGTTCATGTAACCCGGTGTGCCATTAGAACGCGTCTAATGGCACATTGCATTTGCCGGAGCCCTTCTTGCTGCAAACCTTGGGACCGGGCGTGCCATTGGATGTGTTCCAATGGCACGCATCGGCGTTTTCCGGAACCGCAGGAGCACCGCCAAGGCGGCTGCCGCAGGCACCAACATGGCCACCCACATGAGCGAATATACTATATGGCTGTAAGGGTGAACAGGGGACGGGGCAAGTGTTCATCTGGAAAGCAGGCTGCCCGCTTTTCCATCCTGCTTTTGAAGAATGAACGCTTGCCCCGCCCCCTGCTCACCCGCTGTTCCGCCTTCCGTTGCATGGAGCGAAGGGCATAGCCGTATGGAGGAAGCCAACATGGTTGAAGAGGTGCCAGGGCCGGGGACGCGCCCCAAAGTGCCGCGCGGCGTTCCAGCGGACTACCCCGAGCGTTGGAGCCGCTGGACGAAGCGGTTCCGGGGGCGCGGGTCGGATGGGCGCGTGAAGGCGCTGCGCATCGCGGACAAGGTTATCGTCGTCCTGTTCGTGGCAATGTACGTGCTGATGGCGGTGGGATGTGCAGGCGCCATGCCTGCCGCGGCCATAGGCTACGTCGCGTCGACCGCGGCCTGCTTCGTGGCCATGGGGCTGATCCGCAGGTGGTTGAACGCGCCCCGGCCTTACGAGGTGTTCGACATCAAGCCCCTCGCTCCCAAAAAGGACCTGAAAAGCGGAAGGTCGTTCCCGTCGCGCCATGCGTTCTGCGCGTTCCTCATAGCGACCATGTTCGCCATAGTGTTCCAATCCGTCGCCGGAATGGTGCCGCTGCTGCTCGCCGCCGCGCTGGGCGTCGTCCGCGTCTTGGAGGGAGTGCACTTCCCGCGCGACGTGGTGGCCGGGGCAGTGCTGGGAGTGGCGGCCGGCTTCGCGTGCATTGCCGCCATGGTGGCAGTCTAGGGCGCTATTCCGCGTAGTCGGTTTCCACCTGCACGTCGAACGAGAACTCCGGGTATCTTTTCCGCATGGCTGCGACCAGGTCGTCTTTGGCCTTCTTGCCGTCGGCCTTGAGTTTGACCACCATGTCGAAATAGCAGGTCTTCGTGTCGGGGTCGACGTAGAAGGCATGCACGTTCACAACGCCGTCATCCTTCTTCGCCAGCTTTTCGAGCGCCTCCCTCATGGGAGCGAATTCCGGCGTGGTGTTGTCGGTGCGGATCCCCACGGTCAGCTCGACGTTGAACTTCTCCTGCAGCCCCTTGGCGATGCTCCTGGTGAGTTCGCCTACCTGGCGCGCCGTGAGGTCGTCGGGGACGTCGATGTACACCGATCCGATGATCTTGTTGGGGCCGAAGTTGTCCATCACGACGTTGTGGACGTCGCAGACGTTGGGAAACGTCCGGATGTAGCGTTTGATGTTCGCGACGTGTTCGCGGTCTTCCGGCGTGCCGATGATGGGGGCCAGGGCGTCGTGCAGCACCTCGATGCCAGCCTTGCACACCACAAGGGAAATGACCACGCCCACGGCGCCGTCGATGTTGACGTTCCACAGGTTCTGCGCGAATGCGACCACCAGCGTGCCGGCCGAAAGCACCGCGTCGTAGTTGGAATCGACGCCGGAGGCTATTAGGGCCTCGCAGCTCGTCTTGTCGCCGTAGCGCTTGAAGACGATGCCGAGCGCCACCTTGCCCAGGATGGCCACCACGATGATGGTGATGGTGATGGTCGAATAGCTTGGTGCAGCCGGATGGATTATCTTGAGGATCGACTCCCTCAGTGAAAGGGCGCCAGCCACCAGGATGATGACGGCGATGACCACCGACGTCAGGTACTCGATGCGCCCGTACCCGAACGGGTGCTTTGCGTCGGGTGGCCGGCCGGCCACCTTCGTGCCCACGATGGTGACGATGGACGACAGCGCGTCCGTGGCGTTGTTGACGCCGTCGAGGATGATGGCGATGGAGTGCGAGAAGAAGCCGATGACCATCTTGAAGGCCACCAACAGCATGTTGCCTGCGATGCCGATGACGCTGGCCTTGACGATCTCGTGCTCGCGGGCGGTTGGCGTCATGTCCGCATGCGGCTTCGCCGCCGGATGTATGTTGGACTTGTTGGCCATCCCGTTGCCTCCCTGCGTCCATCGTAGCCGCTTTGCCGCAGAAACCTGCGGCATCGTGCGATTGACAACAAAAGGATGACCGTATTATGGGACGGGGAGGTTTGACTCGCGTTACAAGCCCGTGACGCATCCCTGCCTTTCTTGCCCCAATGTCACCCGTTGCGCTGTTTCCGGCTGCAAGCTCCCGATGAAGCAGGGCTGGCCGGGGCCTTCTTAAAACGAGTCAACGATGTAAAGTGATTTGCGGAAGAAGCAGTCGAGCCCTACG
>CABVEH010000068.1 GCA_902497215.1 uncultured Eggerthellaceae bacterium
GTGGGAACCCATGCGTTGCTCGAGGACGACGTCGTGGCGTCGAACCTGACGTTCGCGGTCATAGACGAGCAGCAGCGTTTCGGGGTCAACCAGAGGGCCAAGCTGCTTTCCAAGGGCGAGGCCCCCGACGCCCTGTTCCTTACCGCGACGCCCATACCGCGCTCGCTCGCACTTGCCCTTTTCGGAAACCTGAGCCTTTCCTACCTGCGCAAGCGCCCGCGTTCGAACTCGGCCAGGAAGACCTTCGTGCTTCCCGAATCGCAGAAGGGCAAGGCTTTCGACGGCGCGCTTGCCGAGCTCGCGGCCGGGCGGCAGGTGTACGTGGTATGCCCCTTGATAGGCGTGTCCTCGGAAGAGCGCGACGAGGGCGCCGCGAAGAAGAGGCATGCCGACGGAGGCGACGACGCGTACCATCCCATGGTCGCGATAGAAGGCGAGGACGACTTCGCCGCCGACAACCTGACGGCTGCGAAGGACGAGGCCGACTTCCTGCAGAGCAGGGTGTTCGTCGACTACAAGGTCGGCCTTCTGCACGGAGGCATGCCTTCCGAGAAGAAAGCCGAGGTCATGGCCGACTTCCGCTCCGGCGACATAGACGTGCTCGTGTCCACGACGGTGATCGAGGTGGGCGTCGACGTGCCCAACGCGACGGTGATGATAGTCGAGGACGCAGACAGGTTCGGCCTGTCCCAGCTGCATCAGCTCAGAGGGCGTGTCGGACGCGGAGAGCACGAAGGCAAGGTCTACCTGGTGTCCGCCTCGAAGCAGCCGTTGGCGCTGAAGCGCCTAGAGGCGTTGGAGAAGAGCGACGACGGGTTCGAGATCGCGAAGTACGACCTATCGCTCAGGCGCGAGGGGGACATCTTGGGCAACCGCCAGTCGGGGACGTCTGCGCTCAAGCTGGTGAATATCATGCGCGACAGCGACATCATAGAGTGGGCAAACGAGGACGCACGCGAGGTGCTGGACGCCGACCCTGACCTTTCGCTTCCCGAGCACAAGGGGCTTGCGCGCGAGGTGGGCATGGTGTTCAAGGACGAGCATTCGGTGGTGGGAGGATAGCATGAGGATAATCGCTGGCGAGTACAGGGGGCGGCCCCTCAGGTCTCCGGAAGGACGCGACACGCGTCCCACGACGGACCGTGTGCGAGAGTCGGTGATGAGCTCGGTGTTCAGCGTCACGGGCGGGTTCGAGGGCCTTCGAGTGCTCGACGCGTTCTCGGGATCGGGCGCCATGGGCCTGGAGTCCCTTTCGCGCGGGGCGGCGTTCGCCCTGCTCAACGACAGCGCGTCCGACGCGCGCCGCGTTCTGGAAGGCAACGTGGAGGCCCTGGGATGCGGCAACGCGCAGGTGCGCATAGGCGCAACCGACGTGCTGGCTTGCGGGCTTCCCGGGCAGGGGTCGCCGTACGACCTCGTGTTCCTCGACCCGCCTTACGCAACCCCGCAGGCCGACGTGGTCGCCCTCGTTTCAGACGCCAGGACAAAGGGATTGCTTGCCGATGGGTGCCTGGTGGTGTACGAGCACGACGAGCCGGCCGACCCGCAGCTTCTCGCAGCGTCGGGCCTTGCGCTGCGCAGCGAACGCAAGCTGGGCAAGACCTACGTGTCGTACATTTCGCTGGCTTAATCTTGCGTTCATGCTAGAATGTTGATTTCATGGAGGTTTGTGAGCCGTGCATCTTCATGCCATGCTTCAAGTCGACCCGATTGAAGACGAACTCTCATTGGAGGAAACGATATGGACGAAACCGGCGTTTTGGGGCTTCTCGAGGAGCTCTCGATCCTTCTGGAGGATTCCAAGCCAGTTTTCGGCAAGGGCAACATGCGCCAGGTCGACATCTCGGCCGCGTTCGAGATCATGGACGAGATCCGCGACATCTTCCCTGGCGAGTTCGCCCAGGCCAGGCAGATCGTCCGCGAGCGCCAAGTGCTTCTCGAGGACGCCGAAGACGAGGCGAACCGCCTCATCGAGGACGCTCGCAGCCAGGCGATGACCATCGCCTCCGAGCAGGAGATAGTCCGCATATCCCAGCAGCAGGCCGAAGCCATCATGGCCGACGCCCGCGAGCTCGAACGCGAGACGCGCGCGGGCGCCGAGGACTACGCCGACGAGGTGTTCGGCCATGTCGAGCAAAGCCTCGACAACGTCCTTGGCCAGGTGCGCCGCGTTCGCGACCGCCTGAACGCTAACTCCATGAACGCACGTTAGGCCCCACCAGCCCAACTGTTCCGGCCGCCCGCGCGAGTGGGCGGCCTTTTTCTTGCACGAGTGCTTCGCACGCGAACGACGGAGGCGCAATGAACCCGATACGCATAGAGATACCCAAGGAGCTGTTCACTCCCGCGGAATACAAGCACTACGAAGGCGCTGCAGCCCTCGAGTTCTTGAAGCTCGGCCCGGACCTGTTCGAGTTCAAGGAGCCGCTTGTATGGCAGGCCGACATAACGAACACCGGAGGCGCCCTGCTCGTGACCGGCACCGTGGAAGGCGAGGCCACGTGCGCATGCGCGAGATGCCTCGGTCCGGTCACGTTCCCCGTCACGGGCGAGATCGAAGGGTACTTCCTCGTCAGCCCGGAAGACAGCGTCCCGGACGACATGGAAGAGGACGAGTTCGACTACCTGCCTGCCGACAAGGCCATAGACATGGCGCCCCTGATCCAGGCCGCCCTGATCCTCGAGATGCCGCAGGTCCCGCTCTGCAGCGACGACTGCAAGGGCCTGTGCCCCAAATGCGGGGCAAACCTCAACGAGGGGGACTGCGGATGCTCGGAAGGCGAGCAGGCGGTCGAGGACGCTGCGAACCCGTTCGCAGTGCTGAAAGACTTCGACTTCGGCTCGTAGTTTCTGCTACAATAGGCTTTCGTGTGTTTTGAAGCCAATGCAGGCGACTGCATCAAGCGCGTATAAAAGGAGAAGATAAAGATGGCAGTACCCAAGCAACGCACCGGGCGCATCCGCACCCATCGCCGTCGCAGCGTCCATGACCGCATCGACGGGCCGGCACGCTCCACTTGCCCGCAGTGCGGCGAAGTGAAGCTTCCCCACCGCGTCTGCCCCAACTGCGGCTACTACAAGAACCGCGAAGTCCTCGAGACCGAGTAAGACGGGACCTGCGCGCCTGCATGATGCGGGCGCGCTTCATCTAAAAGGCTTAAACGCGTCCGCGTTTAGGCCTTTTAGGTCTATCATCCCGCCGACCACCCTTCAGGGGGACAAGTGGCAGAAAAGGTCATAATCGCAGTCGACGCCTGTGGCGGCGACAACGCGCCGGGCGTCGTGCTTGAGGGCGTCGAACAGGCGCTGTCCCAAGACCCCGACCTCGAGGTGCTGCTCTGCGGCCTTCCCGAGGTCGTCGAGCCTTTCGCGTCGTCCTACGACAGGTGCCAGGCGCATCCCGCCTCCCAGGTCATCGAGATGGGCGAGCATCCCGCCGAGGCCGTGAAGGAGAAGAAGGACTCCTCCATAGTCGTCGGATGCAAGCTCGTCAAGGAAGGGCGCGCGCAGGGCTTCTTCTCCGCCGGCTCCACCGGTGCCTGCCTCGTGTCGGCAACCCTGAACATCGGACGCATCAAGGGGGTCAAGCGGCCTGCCTTGGGAATCATCCTTCCGGGCGCCAAGAAGGAGACCTTCTTCCTCGACGTAGGGGCCAACGCCGACGTCAAGCTCGACTACATCCTGCAGTTCGCGCAGATGGGCTGCGTGTACGCATCGTCGGTCATGGGGGCCGAAAACCCGAAGGTGGGGCTGCTCAACATCGGCGAGGAGGACACCAAGGGCTCGGTTTTCGCGCAGGACGCCTTCCATCTGCTTCGCGACGAGCTTCCCCAGTTCGCCGGGAACTGCGAGGGCGGCGACCTTCTCAACGGCGACTTCGACGTCGTCGTCACCGACGGTTTCACCGGAAACGTCGCACTGAAGTGCGTGGAGGGAACGTCCAAGATGCTTTTCACCCTGCTCAAGCAGGCCTTCATGTCGTCTACCGGATCCAAGCTCGGCGCAATGCTGCTGAAGGGCTCGCTTAAGGACCTGAAGCGCAAGGTGAGCCCCGACACGTACGGCGGGTCTCCGCTTCTGGGCATAGACGGCGTGTGCATGGTGGGCCACGGCTCGTCGAACGCCACCGCCGTGTGCAACGGCATCCTGTCCGGATGCCGCGAGGTCCGCGCGCACGTGGGCGACAAGATATCCGCCATGGTCGGCGCATCCGGACGGGGAGTGGCCTAGATGTCGCAGGACGTCGAGACCATGGAAGAGCTTCGCGAGCGCAACCTGGGCATGGCCGAGGGCATACTCGGCTACACCTTCAAGGACAAGAACCTCCTTCTTGCCGCGATAACCCACCCTTCGGCCACCGAAGGGAAGCCCATCACCTATTCCTACGAACGGCTGGAGTTCCTGGGCGACGCCATACTCGGCGCCATAGTCTCCACCGAGGCATTCCATCGCTTCCCGGAAATCGACGAGGGCGGACTTACCCGCATCAAGGTCTCGCTCGTCGCTGGCTCGTGCTTGTCCGACGTTGCGCAGGGGCTCGGGTTCGCGAACATAATCATCTTCGGGCACTCCGAGTCGGGCACGCACGGACGCGGGCTGCATTCAGCGCTCGAAAACGTGTACGAGGCCGTCGTCGCCGCCCTGTACCTCGACGGCGGCATTGACGCGGCAAGGCATTTCGTGGTCCAGACGCTCATTCCGCGCATGTCGATCGACCTGGCCCGCACGCCCACGAACCCAAAGAGCGAACTGCAGGAACGCCTGCAGGAGGACGGCATCACGCCCGTCTACAAGATCATCGAGACCCAGGGGCCTCCCCACGACCGCACGTTCGTATCGCAGGTGTACGCCGGCGACCACGCGCTCGCCCAGGGAACCGGGCGCTCCAAGAAGGAGGCCGAGAGCCAGGCGGCGAAGTCCACCCTGGCCCGCTTGAGCGAGTTTTTAGGGTTCGGCCTGGACGACGACGCGAAGGCCGCCAAGGAGCAGGCCGCAATGCAGGCGCGCGCCGCCAAGGCCGAGCAGAAGGCCCAGAAGGCCGCCAAGGCCAAGGCTGCCAAGGAGAAGCGCGCCAACGAGAAGGCAGCGGCCAAGAAGGCGCAGGGGCGCGACGCCGCAAGCACATCCAGCTGGGAGGCCAAGGCGCTCGACATATCATCCGACCAGGCCGACGGCTCGCGAGGCTAGGTGCGCATGCGTCTCAAGTCGCTGACACTCAAGGGGTTCAAGTCCTTCGCTGACAGGGCGCAGCTCACGCTCGAGCCGGGCATAACGGCCATCGTCGGCCCCAACGGCTCCGGCAAGTGCCGAGGTCGAGCTCGTGCTCGACAATTCCGACCATACCCTCCCTATCGACTACGACGACGTGTCCATAGCACGCCGCATGTACCGAACGGGCGAAAGCGAGTACCTGATCAACGGCTCGGTGGCCCGGCGCATGGACGTGCTCGACATCCTCCACGACTCGGGGCTGGGCGCAGGCACGCATTCCATCATCTCGCAGGGGTCCATCGACTCCGTGCTGGCTTCCAAGCCCGAGGACAGGCGCGCGCTCATCGAAGAGGCGGCAGGCATCCTGAAGCACAAGCAGCGCCTGGCCCGCAGCTCGCGAAAGCTCGAACGCATGCAGAACCACGTCGATCGCGTCACCGACGTCGTCAACGAGGTGTCCAGGCAGCTCGGGCCGCTCGAACGCAAGGCCAAGCGCGCCAAGAAGTACGAAGAACTCGCCGGCGACCTTGCCGAGGCCAAGCTGCAGCTGGCGGTGGACGACCTGCGGAAGCTCCAGGTCGAGCACGGCAAGGTGGTCGAAAGCGTGTCGGACCTCGAATCGGCGCTTGCCAAGCGCAAGGAGGCCATCGACTCCATCGACGCCCAGATCGAGGAGCTTCAGCGCAAGATGCGCGAGGACAGCGAGGACGCCGGCACCCTTTCCAGGCAGCAGCGCGCGTCCGGAGCGGTATACGAGCGCATAGAGTCCACGATGGCGCTGGCACGCGACAGGCGTCGTGCGGCCCTGGAACGCGCCAACGAGATAGAGGTGTCGCTGGAGGCGTCGAAGGCGTCGCTTTCCCGTCTAGAGGCGGCCCTTTCCCAGGCAAGGATCGACCTCGAAAAGTCGCAGGCGGCAAAGGATGCGGCAGACGCAAAGGCTTCGGGCCTCGAGGAAGAGCTCCGCAAGGCCAACGAGGGCAAGGCGGCGCTCGAGTCCGAGTCGGCCGAGCTCGCCGCCAAGCTCGAGTCCAACGAGTCCGAGCTTGCGCGCCTTCGCGAGGAGCAGGCGCTCACCCAGGAGTCGCTCACGAACGGGCTGGCCCACATAAAGGTGCTCGAAGGCCATGCCGCCGAGCTCGAACTTCTGGTTCAGCGTTCGGGGGCGGATGCGAAGGCTGCCCAGGCCGAGGCGCAGTCCCTCGAAGACGCGCTTTCCGCGATGGAGAAGCAGGAGGCCGAGGCCAAAAGCCTCATAGCCGCCTGCACCCGAGCGCGCGAGGCGGCGCGCGAAGCCCTCGACGAGGCCAGCTGCCAGGAACAGTCCATACGGGCCCAGATCCAGGCGCTCGACGCCATAGAGAAGAAGCGCACG
>CABVEH010000069.1 GCA_902497215.1 uncultured Eggerthellaceae bacterium
GGCACAGCGAGTAGTTGGGGTCGCGCTTGTTCAGCCAATAGTAGTAGTCGAGCACGCTCACGTCGCCGTCCTCGATGGACGGCACGTCGCGAAACACGTCCCACATCACCTCGAAATGGTTGTCCATCTCGCGGCCGCCGCGCATCGTGTACCCGAGCTGGGAATAGTCCCAGCCGTCGCACGCGCCGCCGGCCCTGGGGTCGCGCTCGAGCACGTGCACGTTCTCTCCAGGCATTTGCGCGTCACGCACCAGGAAGAACGCCGCGGTGAGCCCCGCCAGGCCCGACCCTATGATGTAGGCTTGCCTGCCTTCCACGCCCTCGGGCTTCTGCGGATGGGCGAATGCCTCGTAGTTGCCGCTGGAATAGTACATGGTCGTCTCCGTTCCTCGGTATTGGCAAGGCGGCCATGGCTGTCCGCGAGAACCTCCATGGCCGCCACTTGCTGTGGTCTACGCTGTATTGCCGGATGCGGGCCTAGATTCCTTCGATGGCTTCGGCGACCGACGCCGGCAGCACGATGCCCTCGACCACCATGGTGACGCCGCGCATCAGCAGGAATATGCCGAGGAACACCACGAACGACGCGGGCATCACCATGAACATGATGCCGCAGAGGATCCCGACGATTCCCGTGGCGAGAAGCCATCCCCAGCTGTGGAAGACGCCCCTCATCCCGACGGCGGCGACTATCGCGAAGATGCTGTAGCAGATCACGAACACGCCGGCCAGCCAGGGCAGCATGGCCGCGGTGGCCACCGGGTAGATTACGAACAGCATGCCCAGCAGCACGTCGCAGATGCCGCTGGCGAGGATCCATCCTGCGCCGGGCGTGCCGCTTACCTGGCTGTAAGAGATGAAGTCGGTGACCCCGGCCACGATCAGGATCGCGCCGGCCATGATGGCTATCGACACCATCGAGGCGCCTGGCCACGCCATTACCATGATTCCCATGATGAACACCAGCACTCCGCCCACGATGAGTGCCCAGTCGTGCTTCCTGCGGGCAACGTTCGATTGACTCATGATGTCTCCTTTCCTCGCCGGACTTCCCAGCCGGTTTGTTCATTCATTGTTTTATGCCCAAACCGTACGATGCGCGACGTGAAGGACGCGGCGTTGACTTCCTGAAATCGACCAGTAGAGGTGCCGAAATCAGAGCCTTTTGCGGGACGTTCGCATGCGCCGCTTTCTCGCGAGGCGCATTCGGTGGGCAATGACAGGCCTGCAGTTACGGCAATCCTACGGAAGCGTGATGCAGCCTTGGTCTGCATGCTGCCCGCATGCCTTGTCCTGTAGAATTGACGGCAAGCAAAACGTCTGAAAGGCATGCGTTGCCGTGACGAACGACGAGAAGACATCCACGCAGGAGGAAGGCCCGGCCAAGACGCGCGTGCGCAAGGTCCGCGTAAGGAAGGCGCGCAAGCCGCACGACGGGCGCCGACGCAGCCACCGCCTCGAACTGCAGTCCGCCTCCGAGGTGAAGAGGCAGACGTTCTACGCCTTGGAGAACCCCAGGAAGGCCAAGCTTCCGGCGCGCATCGTCGGCATCTTCCTGTTCGTGTTGATAGTCGCGAACGCAGTCGTGGTGTTCGTGTCGTCGCAGCCGGGGCTGGATGCAGGCGTCGCCGGCGCGGTCAACGTCTTCTACACCTTCTCGACGGTGTGCTTCATGGTGGAATACGTCGCCCGCATATGGATAGCTGATTTGGCCTTCGGCAACTGCACGCGCGCGATGGCCCGCGTCAAGTACGTGTTCTCGCCGCTCGGAATCATCGACTTCCTGTCGTTCGCGCCGAACGTGGTGGCGTGGTTCATCCCCATGACGCCGTTCCTTCGCACGCTGGTGAACGTTGTCAGGCTGGTGCGCCTGGTCAAGATATCTCGGTACATGCGTGGGCTTCGGGCCATAGGGAAGGTGCTGCAGAAGCGGCGCCACGAGATAGTGGCCGCCTTCCTGGTGCTGTTCCTGCTGATAATCGTCGCCAGCGTGGTGATGTACGAGATCGAGAACCCGGCGCAGCCCGATAAGTTCGACAACCTGCTGTCGGGCATTTACTGGGCCGTTACCACCATCACCGCCACGGGCTACGGCGATTTGGTCCCCATAACGCCCGCCGGGCGGATAGTTGGGTCGATAATCATGTTCCTTTCCGTCGCGCTTGTGGCTATACCGGGCGGAATAATGTCCGCAGGGTTCGTTGCCGAGTTCCAGAACGCGAACTACCGCAAGATAGAGCGCGACATCAAGAGCAGCGCCGGCAAGCAGCATGACGAGGACGAGGACACAGCGCACGATGTAGCCGTGACGGAGGTCGGGTCTTTTGTCACATCGGGCCGCGAGCAATCGTCGCAGGGGCACGTCACGCCCAACGTGACAAAAGCCCCGACCTCCGTCACGGCCGCAGGCAAGGACGGCAGCTGATGCAGTTCCTGGTCTCGTTCCTCGAAGGCATCGTCACGTTCGTGTCGCCCTGCCTTCTTCCCATGATCCCCATCTACGTCACCTACTTCGCGGCGGGGGACGAGCAGCGCACGTCGGTGGTCCTGCGGAACGCGCTCGGCTTCGTGCTGGGCTTCACCGTGGTGTTCGTCGCCATGGGCGCGCTGGCTGGGACGGTGGGGTCGTTCTTCGTGGCGCACCGCGCAGTTTTCGACGCCGTCTGCGGCGCGGTGGTGGTGTTCTTCGGGCTGTACTTCCTGGGGTTCATAAAGCTGAACCTGTTCAAGGGCGTGGCCTCGGCGCCCGAGGATAGGCATCTGGGCTTCTTCTCGTCGCTGCTGTTCGGGGTGGTGTTCTCCATAGGGTGGACGCCGTGCGTGGGGGCGTTCCTGGGGTCGGCGCTCATGCTGGCCTCGCAGCAAGGGTCGACGCTGACGGGGGTGGCCATGCTGCTCTGCTACTCGGCCGGGCTCGGCATCCCGTTCGTTGCCAGCGCGCTTCTGATCGACAAGCTGAAGGGCGCGTTCGACGCAATAAAGAGGCATTACGACGTCATAACGAAGGTGTGCGGATGGCTGCTGGTGGCCATAGGCGTGCTGATGGCCACCGGGCTTCTGGGCAACTTTCTGACGTTTTTGAGCTAGCGCACGGAAGGGCGGCTTTCACATGGCAGGTAAATCCAACTACACGGAAAACTACGCTGCGAAGCCAGGGGACCGCAAGGCTTCGGCCTCCAAGCCGAAGAGTGCTTCCCGCAGCGCGGCGCAGGCGAAGGTGAAGGCGCCTGCCGGCGACGCCGGCAAGAAGAAGTCGCGCAAGGGGCTCGTCATTGGCATCGTGGCGCTGGCCGTGGTGATCGTGGGCGCCGCAGTGGCCTACAACGTGCTTGCGCCCGGGGCTGCTCCCGAATCGCTTCAGACGCAGGGCGCAACCGAGGCCGTGGACGGCGCCTCGTCGGCAGGTGCGGCATCGGGCGGGGCCGCGTCCGACTCGTCCGGGAAGACCGATGCCCCCGACTTCGAGATGACCACGCCCGACGGCAACACGGTTTCGCTTTCCGAGCTTAAGGGCAAGCCCATCGTGCTGAACTTCTGGGCCAGCACCTGCGGGCCCTGCAAGATGGAGATGCCTGAGTTCCAGAAGGCCTACGAACAGTACGGCGAGCAGCTGCAGTTCGTCATGGTGAACGTGCCCGACTTCAACGGCGAGACCCGCGAACGCGCATTGCAGCTGATTGAGCAAAGCGGGTACACCTTCCCCGTGTACTTCGACGACACGATGCAGGGCCAGGTGCAGTACGGGATCACCTCCATCCCCCAGACGTACTTCATCAACGCCGACGGAACGGTGGAGGCGTATGCGTCGGGCGCCATCGACGCGTCCACCATCGACCGAGGCATCGCCATGCTTCTAGGCGACTAGCGTGCCGCAGGAGCAGCCGATGGGGGAGACGAACCGCACAGGCTTCGACCTTGAGATGCGCATCCTTAGGGCGATATCGCGCCCTATCGCCGAGATGACGGTCGAGCAGATCTGCAAAGGTGCCGGCATCTCGCGCCAGACGTTCTACGCGCACTTCAAGTCGAAGTTCGACATCGTCTACTGGTACATCTCCATCGCCGAGGAGACGTACCTGTACGAAATCGGCCGCACGCTTACCCTGGAGGAGGGGCTGGACGGCTTCTTCGAGTTTCTTTATCGGGAGCGCGGCCCGCTTGTCAACGCATTCGAGAAGGACCCCAAGAAGCGCGAGCTCAGGCATCGGCTTGAGAAGCCATGCAACGAGTTCATGTGGACCATCCTGTCGAAGGGCGTCGACGTGGGGGACGACCTGCGGTTCTGCATCGTCTACACGGTGGAGTCGGCGAACTGCCTGGTGGCCGGCTGGTGCCTGAACGGGATGGACGAGCCGCCCGACGTGGTGTCAAGGCGTCTTGCCATGTGCCTGCCTGCGCAGCTTGTAGAGCTGGCGCAGCTTCCAAACGGCTGACAGGCGGCATGCCGGATCCCCAGCCTGACAAAAGCGCCCGATTGTAAGTTTCCCTCCCGTATCGCGCCTGATACGATGAACGCATCACAAGCCTTCAGATCTCAAGGCCGCGTGCAACCCGCGGGCCTTAGCGCCCCGGGCACGCCGAGCGAAAGGTGCCCCTATGGCAAGAACAGGCATCAACGAACCCCAGGCATCGGAACGTAAGAGAACCGTCCCGTCGGTATGCGGCGGCTGCCACAACTGCTGCCGCATCAACGTGGAAGTGGACGGCAACCAGGTCGTGCGCGTCACCGGCGCGCCAGGCGACCCCAGGACCGGAGGCGCCATATGCTCGAAGGGCCAGGCAGGCCCACAGATAGCGCACGACCCACGCCGGCTTCTGTATCCCGTGCGTCGCGCGGGCGAGCGCGGCTCGGGGAAGTGGGAGCGCGTCTCGTGGGACGAGGCGCTTGGCGAGCTGGCCTCCAAGATCGCGGAGGCCAAGGAGCAGTTCGGCCCCGCTTCCGTCGCCTTCATCCGAGGGCAGGCACCGGGCTGGGGCTTCACCTACGACATGACGCAGCGCCTGGCGCATTGCGTGGGCACGGAAGTCGGCATGGGTGCTTCGGAATGCTTCGTGCCGCGCGCCGTTGCCGAGGCCATAACCTACGGCGGCATGCCTTCGCATTGCGACTACGCCAACGCCGACCTGCTGATCTTCTGGGGCAAGCAGCCCGCATTCTCGTGCGCTCCTTCGCTCCGCAAGATATACGACGCGCACGACCGCGGCGCCAAGCTGGTGTGCGTCGACCCGCTGCATTTCCACCTGGGCGCCACTGCCGACGTGGTCCTGCAGCCCGAGCCTGGCACCGACCTCGCCATGATGCTGGCAATGATCTGCACGATCGTCGACCAGGGGCTGTGGGACCGCGAGTTCGTGGACGAGTACACCAACGACCCGGGGCTGAAGCGCCTGGCGGCGCACGTGCGCGGCGACAACGCCAACGGCGTGGCCTACACGCCCGAATGGGCGGCCGGGATCACCGGGGTTCCTGCAGCAGACATCGAGGCCTTGGCAGTCGAGTACGCGACCACCCCCAAGGCCGGGCTCGTCCCCGGGCACGGGCTGGAGGGCCGCACGAACGTCACGCACACCACGCGCGCCGTCGCCATCCTACGGGCCATAACTGGGCATCTCGACCGCGTGGGCTGCGACGTTTTCACGCCGAAGAGCCCCGACCGCAACCCGCACTTCACGCTGATCGACCACGTGCTTCCCGACTTCGAGCCGCAAGGCCCCGTGAAGATGTTCTCGGTTCCGCCTTACAACCCCGAGGACTCCTCGTGGCCGCTGCTGTTCTCGGGCCAGGGGCTTCTGCCGACGCCCGACGTCCTGCGGTGCATGCACGAGGGGAAGACGAAGGTTGCCATCCTGCAGGGGGCGAACATCATGGTCACGCAGCCGCAACCCGACGTCACGCGGGCGGCGCTCGAGAAGGTCGGCTACATATGCGTCATCGACCCGTACCTCTGCGAGACGGCGGAACTCGCCGACCTGGTGCTTCCTGCGGCCACATACCTCGAACGCACCGAGCCGGAATGGTTCAAGTCCGACGTTTGGCTGCCCATACTCACGCTTCGCCAGAAGACGGTGTCCGTCGGCGAGGCGCTTCCCGACACGCAGATCATGATCAGGCTGGGCCGCGCTCTGGGATACGCCGACGAGTTCCCCACCGAAGACATCGCCTACTACATCGACGAGGACCTGAAGCCCTCGGGTATCACCCTTGAGCAGCTGCAGGCCTCTCCCGAAGGCGTCACGTTCGGGGGCATCGCCTACGAGAAGTTCAAGAAGGACGGCTTTCGCGCACCGGGCGGCAAGGTGAACATCTATTCCGAAGTGCTGGACGCCAACGGATTCCCGCCGCTTCCTATATGGATCGAGCCCGCGGAATCGCCGCGCGCCGAGCCCGGGCTGGCCAAGGACTACCCCTTCGTCGTGTTCACCGGGCGCTCGGGCCCCATGTTCGTGCACGAGCAGAGGCGCACGATTCCCTGGCTTCGCGAGATGCAGCCCGAGCCCTACCTTTGGAGCCGCCTCGCATGCGAAGCATTCGGCGCATCGGTTCACGTTGAAATGGAAAGC
>CABVEH010000070.1 GCA_902497215.1 uncultured Eggerthellaceae bacterium
GCCGTGCTCGATGTCGCACGCCACCTCGCAGCTGCGGCATCCGGTGCAGTAGTAGTAATCGATCAGCAATCCGTGTCTCACAGCTGCTCACCTTCCTTGGTCGGGTAGATCTTGCACAGCATGCTCTTGTATGCAGAGCCGAAACCGCTCTCTCCGCAGTCGAACGGGATCATGTCGTTGACGTTGGCCTTCCATACGCCATAGAGATTGGGCTCGGAGGCCTCCTCCTCGGGGAACCACCAGCCGTGGTCCGCGTTGACGACGCCTTCCATGATCTCGACCGTCACACGCGCCTTCTGGCGAGCCTTGCCGCGCTGGTTCTCGATCCAAACCCATTCGCCGTCGCGTATGCCGTACTTCTCCGCGTCGTTGGGATGGATGAGAAGCTCGGGATCGGGATGCATGGCACGCAGGCGGGGGACCTGGCGATGCTCGGAATGGAAGAACTCGATGTGGCGTGCGCCCGAGGTGAACACGAGCGGGTATTCCTTGAAGAGCTCGGGCGAGCTTATCGGGCTGTCGGGCGGCTCC
The DNA here is from genome assembly GCA_902497215.1 of uncultured Eggerthellaceae bacterium. The sequence continues at coordinate 532 of CABVEH010000070.1, forward strand.
TTGTAGTAAGGCAGCGGCTCGTAGCCGAGCGACTCGAACCCGACGGAATACAGCTCGATCTTGCCGGTAGGCGTGTTGAACCCCGGTTCGCCGTCGGGGCGCAGCAAACCCTTCTCGTGGCGATGGTAGGTGAAGTCCGGATCGTAGAGCAGGCCGCCGTCGGCGCACAGCTCGTCGAAGGTCTTCCCCGTCTTCTGGAGATACCAGTCAAGATGGTCCTCGGCATCCTTCCAAGGCCACAGGTCGGGAGAGAGCCGTTTGCCCAGTTGGATGTCGATGTCGTAGTCGGACCATGCCTCGCCTCGCGGTTCGGTGGCTTTCTGGATGGCCGACACCTGATAGTTCTGGATGATCCACAAGCTGTTCTTCTCCGGCCACATCGCGCTCGGCATCACCACGTCGGCGAAGGCTTGCAGCGTCGGCGTCATGTACACGTCGCAACCGGCCACGAAGTCGAGGCCTTTCAGCTGATCGTAAAGATGGCTGGGCTGGCTTCCCATGCATGCGATCGAGTTCGTGGTCTGAATCCACGCCGCCTTGATCGGATAGGGCTTGCCGGTGTCGATCTGGCGGTTGGCCACGTCAGGCGAGGCCATGGGGATGCCTGCCTGGATCATGGGGTAGTCGTCCCAGCCGATGCGCTTGGCTTGCTGTTCTGGGGTAAGCACGTCGAAGTCGGACGCGCCGCGCTCGTCGAGATGGTAGGGCGAGAATATGGGCGTCATGGTGCCGGGTTTGTCGACGTTGCCCGTAATCGCGATGAGGTCGATGATGGCATGGGCGGTCGGGAAGCTGTACTTCGTCTGGTCCACGGCAAGGCCCCATTGCACGGCCGCGCGGTCGGCCTTCGCGAACATGCGGGCAGCTTCGACGATCTTCTCCTCGGGGATCCAGGTGATCTCGGCCGCGCGGGACGGAGGCATTTCCTTCACCCGCTCTGCCAGCTCTTCGAAGCCGAACGTCCATTTCTCCACGAAGTCATGATCGTAGAGGTCTTCCTCGATGATGACGTTCAGCATGGCCATCGCGAGCGCCGAGTCGGTGCCTGGCCGGATGCGCATGTGGATCTCCGAGCGGGAAGCCAAGTACGTCAGGCGCGGGTCTACGGTGATCAGCTTGGTGCCGCGCTTCATGCAGTCGATGACCCAGTGCCCGAAGAACCCGTCGGAGTTGGAGTTGAGCGGGTTGTTGCCCCACAGGATGAGGACCTCGGGGGCCGTCCATTCCTCGCTGTTGTAGCGGTTGGGGAACCATTGCGAGCAGTCGACCGTGTACAGGTATCCCTGCACCATCTGAGTGCACACCATGCGAGGGATGAAGCAGGCGATGCCGGAAAAGCCGTAATTCATGAGGTTCGGGCTGCCGAACGCGAATGCAAGGCGGTGCACCATGCCGATATCCCGGCCGGTTCCCCACATGAACATGACGGATTCGGCGCCATACTGCTCTTTGATCTTGTTGAACTCCTCCGCCACGGTGTCGAGCGCCTCGTCCCAGCTGATGCGCTCCCATTTGTCCGCTCGGCCGCGAAACTCTTTCGCACGCTTCATTGGATGCAGGAGACGGTCCTTGTTCTTGATCATCTCCGGCATCGAGAGACAACGTACGCATAAACGGCCCTGATTGAAGGGGTTTTCGGGGTCGCCTTCGACCTTCACGACGTTGCCCTCTTCATCGGTGTAGGTCAAAACGCCGCAGCCGATATGGCAGCCCGGTGCGGTCCATGCCGTACCGCGCGTAACGGTCAGGTTCCCCTCCTTCCATTGGCCTGGCACTTTGCCGGGCTTGTAATCCACATCCCTTGAAAACGTCATAGTGCACTCCTCTCTCGATGCGAGTTGCCATACGCCAACCTTAGGTTCTCGGCAGGGGAGGCGGAATGCACGAAAAGGATGATGCGCCTCAAGGCCAGCCTTGGGACGGCGGCTGCGAAGCCATGGGGAAAAGGTCCGTCGCTACCCATGTATATAGGTGCTATACTGTTTAGACCTAAACTAACTACAAGATCAACCTTCTGCATTGTGCATCGGATTCTTGTTCTCGAAACGCGCAGACTCGGGATCGAATCGTTTGACGAAGACAGGGGGCAGAGGAGGAAAACAGGATGAACGATCATCATATGTCGGCCTTCGTCACGGTGATCGGTTGCGGGAGCATTTCGAAGGCTGCCAGATTGCTGTTCATAACGCCGCAGGCCCTTTCGCAGCAAATGGACCTGCTGGAGAGGGAATGTGGAGCCAAGCTGCTGGAGCGAGGAAGCCAAGGAGTGTCGCTTACAGCTGCAGGAGAGCTGTTCTATGGCTACGCCGAAGAATCCCTCTCTCGCCAAAAAGACGTGCTCGATCGAATCCAAAGGATCAAAACGAGTCAGGAGCAGACGATACGAATAGGGGCGACGATCGGCCCTCCGTCGAACATGGCCATGTCCGTACGCCACGAATTCTTTCAAACGCACCCGCAGTACAGGCAGGAGATCATCGAGATCAACATCATGGACAGGCTTGACGCGGTTGCATCGGACAGGGTCGATGTCGTCGAATACGCCGAGTCTTGCTCTGTCGAGGAGCGAGGCCTCTGTTTTCGCAAGCTCGCCGAAGGGCAGCTCGTGCTGATGACCTCCGCGGAAAATCCCTTAGCGGGGCGGAAGGGCCTTTCTTTGGACGACCTCGGAGCGCAAAGGATACAGGTTTTCGACTGGGACTTCTATCGCAACGTGATCGACAGGCATCCAGCCACCCATTTCGTGCAATACGACCATACTGCTCCAGGGTTTTCCGAGAGCTTCCATGCGGATATCCTGGAGCATTGCCAAAACGGGGAGGCCTTCTTGGCCGTGAAGGGAAGCGAGATATACAACAGCCAGCTCAACCTGTTTCGCATCGAGTTGATCCTCTTGGACGAGTCGATCGACCTCGGGCTCGTCTACAAGAAAGAAGCAAGCGAAGCGGTCATCGACTTCGTAGACTACACACTGGTCGCACAAAAGCTGCACCTAAAAGAGGGGTCCTGGTAGAGCGCCTTCCGATTTGCGGGTGCAAGACGCGCCTTGCCTCCCCCCAAGTAACGCATATCTTCGCAACGAAATCGTAGATTGCTAGCCTCTTCCTGAAGGAATTGGGTCCGTACGCAATATCAGGGAAGAGGGATGCTATGAACGCGAAGCTCTATATAACGGCTTTCATCGGTTCCGCCTTTGTAGGCGCGCTGATCTCTGCGCTCTTGAACATGTTCGTCGTGCCGTTTCCAGCCGATGCCGCCGCGAACGCACTCAACAACGCCGCATCCGGCTTTGGCTCTGGCGGCGTGGCCGCCCTCATGACCACGTTCATGACGATAAGGGCGCTCAAGAAACGCGATGCCGAACAGCATAAGATCGCTAAGGGAGCACCCAAAGAGGCAAGCGATTGCAAGAGCGAAGACGATGCGCCGGAGACGGCCAAGGAAAGCTGACCTCCATGTGCACCATCTGCAATCCCTTCTGCGGCGCATGTCGTCCGCCAACCAAGAAGTTCGTGACCTGCCCGGCTTGCGGAAAGACGCTGTTCTTCGAAAAGGCTGACTTCTTCGATAGCGAAACGCACCGCTGCACTGACTGCAAGACCGATTTGCAACTTCAATCAATGGTTGAGCCTGTGTTCTGCAACGTAGCAGAAGACTTCTGCGCATGGCCTTGCGGGGTCGCTCATCGCAGCGATAACGCTCCCGACCGCAAATGCGAGTTGCGCACGGCGCCAGCAGCCCCAAGATGATGCGCCTGCGTTCGTCCCAAGGCTAGCCTTGGGACGCTCCATTCTTTTCGTATCTTCCGTCTCTTCTGCCGAGAAATTATGGTCAATGTACCGTCAATTCGTATCTAGAGAGAGGAGTGCGGCAATGGCATTCACGAAAGAATCGACGCTCAAGGAGATTCTCGAGGACCCGAAGGGCGCGGAGATCGTCCACGAGTACATCCCGGACTTGGGCAAGAGCAAGCACGATCCCATGTTCATGATGGCTTCGAAGATGACGCTGGAAAACATCTCGAACCTCGCCCCGGACAAGCTTCCCCATGAGAAGCTCGAAGAGATCTACGCGAAGCTCGAAGAGATTTAGCACATTGCTCTAAGAAAGGAGAGGTCCATGGCGTTTTCGCGTGATGTGAACTACAAAGAAGGGACGCTGCCCTACCGCTGGCAAGAAGGGGATCTAACCGTCACAAGGGGCTCCGCTTGGTCGGCTCCAGGCTGCCATGACGGCTGCGGCGTCCTGATGTACACCGATAAGAACGGCGAGCTCGTGAAGGTTGAAGGCGATCCGGAGAATCCCTATAACCAAGGTCGCCTTTGCGTGCGCTGCCTCGCCATGCCCGAAGTCATAAAGAACCAGGATCGCATCCTGTATCCCATGAAGCGCGACCCGAAGCATCGCGGCCAGCAGGACAAATGGGAACGCATCAGCTGGGACGAGGCGCTTACGCTGATTGCTGACAAGTTCAACGAGATCAAGGAGCAGTACGGCCCGGAAGCCGTCGTATTCGCTCGCGGAACCGGCCGCGACATCCAGCCAATCGTGCGCCTGGCCACCTCGTTCGGCAGCCCGAACCACACGTGCTATGCGTTCTCGGGCGATGCATGCTTCGTCCCGCGCGTGTGCTGCTCCATCGCCACGACCGGCTGCTACATGATCCACGTGGACTGCTCGCAGTGGTTCCGCGACCGCTATGACAACCCCGAGTGGAAGGCCCCGGGCTGCATCGCGGTCTGGGGGAACAACCCGCTGAACTCGAATGCAGACGGTTTCTTCGGGCACTGGGTCATCGACTGCATGAAACGCGGCAGCAAGATGATCGTGGTCGATCCGCGCGTCACGTTCTTGGCCACCCGCGCCGACATGTTCCTGCAGATCAGGCCCGGGACCGACGGGGCGCTCGCCATGGCCTGGCTGAACGTCATCATCAAAGAGAAGCTCTACGACGAGGAGTTCGTGAACGAGTGGTGCTCGGGGTTCGACGAGCTTGCTGAGCGCGTAAAGGACTTCACGCCTGCAAAGGCCGCCGAGATCACCTGGATCCCCGAGGACAAGATCATCGAGTCGGCGCGCATGTTCGCAACTTCCGGCACGGGCGCCATCCAATGGGGCCTGGCTATCGACCAGACGAAGTACAGCTTCCCGACCGCCCATGCCCTGATCGCGATCATGTCCATCACCGGAAACATCGACGTCCCGGGCGGCATGACAATCTACCGCAATCCCTACGACATCGACCAGGTGACCATGAAGGACTACGACCTGCTAAGCGAGGAGCAGGCATCGAAGCGCATCGGCCTGGAGAAGTATCCGCTTCTGCAGTTCGGAATCCCGCTGGCGCATCCCGACGAGATGGTGAATCAGATGGACAGCGACCTGCCGTATCCCATCAAGGGCATGTGGATCCAGACGACGAACCCGATCGCCTGCATGGCCTCCGAGCCGCGCCGCGTCTACGATCAGATGATGCGCCTCGATTTCATAGCGGCAGCCGATCCGTTCATGACGCCCACCATCGCGGCGCTTGCCGACGTGGTCCTTCCCGTCACCTTCTATCCTGAAGCGGACAGCCTCTATTCAGAGCAGGACTATGCTCTTGGCGCGATCATCAAGGCTGTCGAGCCCAAGGGTGAGTGCAAATCCGACTACGAGATATGCCTAGAGCTGGGCAAGCGTCTCTCGCCGGAAGACTGGCCGTGGGAAACGGCGGACGACCTGCTCACATGGCAGATACAGCCAACGACGGGGCTCACGTTCCAAGAGCTCTGCGAGCAAGGCGGTCTGCTCTACACGGATTTCCAGTACGAGAAGTACAAGAAGGGCCTCCTGCGCCCCGATGGGCGCCCTGGTTTCATGACCCCGTCGGGAAAGATAGAGTTGCATTCCTTGATGTTCGATGCTTGGGGCTATGACCCGCTGCCGAATTACAAGGAGCCGCCGGAGAGCCCCATCAGCACGCCCGAGCTCTTCGAGGAATACCCGCTCGTGTTCACCTC
>CABVEH010000071.1 GCA_902497215.1 uncultured Eggerthellaceae bacterium
TTCATGCGCGGGTTGTAGCCTTCGACGACGAGCCGATGCCGGTGTGGAGCCCAAGCTACGTGGAGGGCGACATCGGAAGCGCCTCCAACGACGGCTTCTACAACCCGAAGGCCAAGGACTACCCGCTGTCGATGGTCACGCCCGTATCGATCTACCGTCAGCATTCAGCCCACGACAACAATCCGTTCATGCGCGAGGACGTCTATCGCCATGGCGTGTGGATTTCCGGCGTCGACGCAGCGGCCCGCGGCATCAAGGACGGCGACCTGTGCCGTGTCTACAGCGACCGCGGCGAAGCGATGCTGCCGGCCTATGTCACCAGCCGTTGCATGCCCGGCACCACCGCCATTTTCCATGGCGGCTGGTTCCAGACCAACGGCGAGGACGCGGAGATGAACAACTTCGGGCAGGACATGCGCGGAGCGCCCAACATACTGCTCGATGACAGCCATCTGCCGCACATACAGGGCGCGCTGATCATCGCCGGCCTGTGCGAGGTCGAAAAGGCTGCCGATGGCGACGTTGAAGGTTTCGGCTCGGAGGCGCAGCGCGGCGGTTCCCGAGGTGCCGCCGTCGCCATCAGGACGCGCGATGCGCTGGCGCAGAAGGACGGCAACCGTGATGCCGCCGCTGTCGCCATTGCCGAGCGTGCCGCCCAGGCCCAGGAGGCAGAGATTGCCCAGGATCCGACCACGCCGGCAGAGAACGCCTAAGAGAGGAAAGGAGGAGAGAACCATGACCCAGTACGGATTCATGTTCGATATGAACCGCTGCTACGCCTGCCAGGCGTGCAGCATCGCCTGCAAGGACTGGAACGGCATAGACCCAGGTGCCGAGAAGTGGATGACCGTCTACGAGTGGGAGAAGGGGACGTTCCCCAACATCCGACTCAACGCACTGGCATTCCCATGTGCGCACTGCGAGGACCCCAGCTGCATGAAGGCGTGCCCCAACGGTGCGATCTACAAGGAGGACGAGTTCGGCGCCGTGCTCGTCGACCAGGACAAGTGCCAAGGTTGCCGCAAGTGCTACGACGCATGCCCTTACGGCTCTCCGAAGTTCGCCACCGACGAGCCGGACTGCAAGATGAGCAAGTGCACCATGTGCATCGACCGCCTCGCCGAGGGCATGCAGCCCATCTGCACTCTTTCCTGCCCGCTACGTGCCTTCGACTTCGGCCCACTTGACGAGCTGGTCGAGAAGTACGGCGACGTGCGCTACTGCGAGGGCATGCCTAGCCCCGACGCCACAAAGCCGGCGTATGTGATCTTGAACCCGCGCGAGAAGAAACAGCTGATTCCCTACGACACCGACGAGGCGATCAGGCTGAACCAGCAGCGCGGAGACCTGGGCACGATGTTCGAGAGCCCTGAGAGCCTGACGAACTTCGAGGAGGGCACCATCGGTCGCGACGGGCTGAAGATGAAGTTCGAAAGCAACGCCGAACTGATGCGCGCCACGCGTAACGACATGGCCTAATCGGCGATACCGACCAGAGGAGGAAACAACATGGAGTGGATAGGAGTAATCGGCATCATCGTCGGTCTCGTATTCTTCGTCGTGGCCGCCATGCGCGGCTGGAACGTGCTGATCACGTCCGTCGTGACAGCCATCATCATCGCCCTTACCAACGGTATGGACATCATGAATGCCATGGTGGGCACCGAGCAGTCCTACGTGAGCGGCTTGGCCGGGTTCATACGGGGCAACCTGCTCATCTTCATGGGCGGCGCCATAATGGGCGAGTTCATGGACAAGTCGGGCGCAGCCAAAGCCATCGCCCAAGCCATCATGAACAAGGTGGGCACCAAGAGCCCCTATTTCGTGCTGCTGGGCATTTCTGCGGTAGGCGCGCTGCTGACCTATGCGGGCATATCCATGTTCGTGGCCATGTTCGCACTCATTCCGCTGGCGCGTCCGATGTTCCGCGAGTGCAACATCCCTTGGCATCTGTTCTGCGCGGCGTGGACCTTGGGCGCTTGCTCGTTCACCATGGCCATGATCCCCGGCGTGCCCGCAATTGCGTGGATCAATGCCGCCAATGGCTGCGGAGTCTCCCTTACGGCTGCCCCCATCATGGGCATCGTGGGCTCCATCATCGCCATCGTGGTGAGCTGCATCTACATCAAGTTCGCCCTCAAGCGTGCCGAGGCGAAGGGTCAGCACTTCGAGGCTGACGCCGACGACATCGCCGTTGAGGAAGACCAGAACATCCCCAACCTGTTCCTGGCATTGCTGCCCTTGATTCTGCTGATCGGCACCATCATCGGCCTGTCCGCGACCGGCATGAAGAACGTCGTGTACATCGGTATGGTCGTGGGCATCATCGCCTCCATTGCATGTTTCTTCAAGTACGTTCCCAGCATGCGCGATGCGCTTGGCAAGGGTGCCGTAGCGGGCATGGGGCCGGCCGTGTTTACCTCTGCTGCCGTCGGCGTGGGCACCGTGGCTGCCGCTTCGGTGGGCTTTACGGTCATATACGAGGCCATCTTCGCTATGCCGGGCGGCACGTATGTGTCGGCTGCCACCATGGCAGCAGCCCTGGGCGGCATCATGGGTTCTGGTTCGGGTGCCGTGGGCATCATCTCGCAGAATTTCCTGGCGCCCTATCTGGCGACCGGCGTCGACCCGGCGGCTCTGGCGAAGATTATCGCCACGTCGGCCACCATCGGCGGCGCGCTGCCTAACTCCGGTGCCATGTTCGGCATGCTGGCAGCCATGGGCCTGAACCACAAGAACTCCTACAAGCACATCGCCGCCATTTCGATCGGGGCAGGCATGTGCGCGTTGGTGGTCATGATAATCATGGCGAACCTGGGCATCGTCTAGACGGGAGCCAAGCGGGCCCTGCGGGCCCCTTGAACAAGACAACATCCTTCCTTCTTTCTCGCCGGGTGCGGGGCCAGACCCCTAGCGGGCCCCGCGCCCGGTCACTTGCTTCGGAGGAATCGCTATGGACGGACAAGAGGCCCAAAGACCGGGCCGGAAGCCCTCCCTTTTCAGCCGCGTGCCCGAAAGCGACCGGCTGGCATGGCCCGATATCGCCGCAATACTCTCCGGCGTGGTATCCAGCCTGTCCAAGCTCATGGGAGGCGGCATCGTCGCCTTCTATGCCGGCTGCCAGATGGGCGGGGTCACGGTTGCCATCACTTTCGTTCTTTCGTTCGTCCTCACCTATCTGGTGGGCAAGATCTGCTATCGCGAAGGGCTTCCCAACAACGTCGTCTCGCGGTACTACATCTTCGGCAAGAAGGGGTCGGTGGCTGGTTCGCTTATTTGGATATTCGTGCTGGTGGGCGTGCTGGCGGTGGGCACCGTTCAGCTGGGAAACGCCGTGCTGTTCGCCTTTGGCTGGGAAAGCGAGGTTGCTCGCTGGGCCTTGTTCGTCGGCATCTCGTGCGTCTGGGTGCTGATGGCGCTTTTCGGTACGAAGGTGATTGCGCGCATGAACGCCGTTTTCGTCGTGGCCCTGTTCTGTGTCATGGGCTATGTGGTCTATCTGATGGCGGCCGATGGGCAACTGGTCGATGCAGCCACCCACGGCGTATTGATTCCAGGCGTCGAACCCCTTGAGGGCTTCTCCTATTCGGTGAACTATGCCATCATGACCAGCGGGCTGATGGCGCTCTTCGCAGCCGACTTCACCCGCTTCGCGCGCAAGGAGCGCGACTTGTTGCCCATATCGCTGACGGGCAGCCTGTTCGCAATCCTCACTTACGCGTTCGGCGCGCTGATCGTCTTCTACGGCTTCCATCAATCGGTGGACTACTTCCTGGCTCAGGGGATGGCTCCCGACCTTGCCGCAAATGCGGCCGTCACCAATCCCGGAATCTCGCTGGTGCTGGCGTCGGGTGGCATCGGGCTGGCAATCATATGCCTGTCTCAGATGAAGGTGGAGACGTCGAACTCCATCGGAGGGGCGAACGCCGTGTCTAACCTGGTGAACTCGCTGACCGGCAAGACGGTCCCGTGGGCCGTGGCCGTCATCCTTGCGAACGCCATCGGCCTGGTGTTCATCATGTGCAACATCCTCGACCAGATCAATGCCTTCATGAGCTACGGGTCGATACTCACCACGTCGTGGTGCATCCTGCTGATCACCGACTATTACCTTGTGCGTGGAAAGATGGGAATAGGCTCGCGCGAGATCCGCATCGACGGCAAGGAAGAGTCGGTTAACTGGCGAGGGATCTCTACGCTGGCCATAGTGACCGTGGTCGCCAGCGTGCTTTACGCGACGGGCGTGTTGGCGGTGCCTTTCCTGCTGGTCGCTCCTGCCACCGTCGTGCTGTATACAGCCATCAGCTATGTGCAGCGCGACCGGGTCCGCGCGGCCTCTGGATGCTAGGTGCGCCTTTAGGGACGGCCCGAAAGCGCACGGCTTGTTTACGGCTAGCGGCGTCGGCGCGCCCTGCTGCTACAATGAGCCCATGGAACAGCGCAAGTTCGACACTTTCATATTCGACCTCGACGGAACCCTGCTCGACACGGTTCCCGACCTGACGCTGCTCACCAACCGCATTCTGCGCGACGTGGGCGCGCCCGAGCACACCCAGGAGGAAATCCTCAGCTACGTAGGAGCGGGCGTGAGGCGTCTCATATACCTGGCTCTTCCCGCCGACGCTTCCGAAGAGACGCGCGAGGAGGCCATGGCGCTCTGGAACGAGCATTTCATGGAATACTACGAGCACACGGTGCCGTTCCCAGGCGTCGTCGAGCTTCTGGCGCAATTGCGCGAACGCGGCATCGGGCTGGGCGTCGTGTCCAACAAGCTGCAGCCCGGGGTGGACGTCATAATGAACCGCCTGCTGCCCGGCATGGTGGACGTCATGTTCGGCGAAAGCGGGCTGATACCCCGAAAGCCCGACCCCAAGGGCATACAGACCGCCATGAAGTTCTTGAAGACGGCCGCCCCCGACACCATATATATAGGTGACTCGCCCGGGGACGTGAAGGCAGGACGCAACGCGGGAACCGCCACTGCCGCCGTGCTTTGGGGCTATCACAAGAAGGAAGACTTCAAGGCCGAGGACGCCGAGCCCGACATATACGTCGAGCATCCACTGGATCTGCTGGCCTTCGCCAAGTAACCCTGCGTCACTTTTGCACCGCCATGTTTGTGTCGTGGGTGACAGTGGTCGGGTCTTTTGTCACGTGGGTGACAGTGGTCGGGTCTTTTGTCACATTGCGCAGATAGTCAAATCGATGGGAAGTATTTTCTGCACAACGTGACAAAAGACCCGACCACTGTCACCCACGACACATCGCGCAAGGTTCGGCCATGTTGCGTAGAGTCCAACGTTCGGCCTGGGTTTGTCATACGTATGGCAGCATTTCGGCCCAGAAGCGCTCGAAGTTAGGTTCAAGAAAGGTCTTGTCACAGCGTTCTGTAACCCGCGTTTCGAACCGCGCGGCTATGATGCATCCAAGCGCCGGCGGAAAATCGGCCACGCCGGTGCCGGGGACGAAGTGGGGTCGATGGTCGTGGGGGACACTGGCGCTGGTTATGGATTTCGCAGGACGGCTGGGATTCTTGCTTGCCTTCTGCTAAACTGTTCAGGCTATTGTCCTGCTCTGGGATCACCTAACCAGAGCCGTTTAGACCAGAGGAGGTGAGCTGATGAAGGCTTACGAACTGCTGTATTTTGTCGCTCCTACCACCGATGACGATGCCCGTGCCGGCGTTATGACGCGCATCGAGACGATCGTCAAGGATGCAAAGGGACAGATCGACAACGTCGACGACTGGGGAAGAAAGAAGCTTGCCTACGAGATCGACGGCCAGGCTGACGCCGACTACACTCTCATCGACTTCCACACCGACCCCGACAGCATTGCGGAACTCGATCGCGTTCTGCGCATCAACGACGCCGTTATGCGCCACATGATCGTCGCCCGTGAAGACAGGGATTAGTTTGGACCAGGAAGAGGGATTCAGATGAGCATCAACCGAGTTGTACTAAGCGGCAACCTCACGCGCGACCCAGAGGTCCGCACCACGCAGTCAGGAATGCCGGTCATGTCGCTGGGGATCGCCGTGAACGATCGCCGCAAGAACAACCAGACCGGCGAGTGGGAGGACTACGCCAACTTCATCGACTGCACGATGTTCGGCAACCGCGCCCAGAACGTCTCGCAATACCTCTCGAAGGGGCAGCGCGTGATGATTGACGGCAAGCTCCGCTACAGCCAGTGGGAGCGCGACGGGCAGAAGCGCAGCAAGATCGAGGTGATAATCGACGACCTCGACTTCGCTTCCCCGCGCAATTCCTCGGGCCAGGGCGGCTACGACTCCCAGGGTGGGTCGCATTCGGGCGGGTCGTCCGCCTACAGCGCGCCGACCACCCCGGTGGTTGACACCACCTCTTCCGTATACGATGAGGACATACCGTTCTAGAAAGCAAGAGGTGCACAATGGCCGATTACCAGAAGCATCAGCGTCACAAGAAGTGCCAGTTCTGCAAGGACGACGCTGAGTTCATCGACTACAAGGACACGCAGCTGCTGCG
>CABVEH010000072.1 GCA_902497215.1 uncultured Eggerthellaceae bacterium
CACCGGACGCGGCAGCCGCGAAGGCGGCTCGCGCGAAGGCCAGGGCCGCAACTCGGCCGGCCGCGCCTCTCGCGGCGAGCGCTCGTCTCGCAGGGGGTCGCAGGCGGACGCGCCGCGCACGCAAAGGCGCCGCAGCTTCGACGACGTCGCCGACTACGGCGAAGGCGGCAGCGACTCGCGCCCCATCGACGCCGGCGACATGCTAGAGGAACGCGAACACATCCGCAGCTTCCGCACCAGTTCGGCCCCGCTTGCAAGCTTCGGCGAGGTGGCCGCGTACGCAAGCACCTTCAGCAACCTGTCCGACGACGCCTCCATGACCGGCGAGGTGGACCTCACGAAGAACCCCCAGCCGCACGGCTTCCAAACCGAGGTGTGGTTCCTGGCGCTCGGCGCCGAACTCGCCGACAACGCCGGCATCAAGTCGTTCATGTCGCAGCATTCCGACGACCTGCGCGGGACGATCTTCGTCGACCTGGACGCCATGGGCGCGGGCAGCCTGTCACTCATCGACGAAGAGGGCGTCATCCGCCGCGTAAAGGCTTCATCCCGAATGAAACGATACGTCACCAAAGCGGGAACGTCGCTCGGTTTGCACATAAACAGCACCAAGATGATATGGCGCGAAAGCGCGGCGTACTACACAAACCGCAAGGGCCTGCAAACCATCCACGTTGCTGGAATGAAGGACGGCAAGCCGGCATACCTGGGCGAGGCCGACGACAAGTTCGAGAACCTGAGCGAAGAGAAGCTGCTGGAGAACACGGCATTCGTCCTCGAGCTGCTCAACAACATTTAAGTGGGCGCGCGGCCGTAGTCGCGATGCCGACGGACACGGCCGAGAGGACATGATGAATACCGACGTTGCAGCCCAGAAGAAGGAAGCGACCAGGCTGAAATGGCTCGTCCGCGTGTCGGCGGCCATCGTCTGCGCCCTTCTCGCGGTGTTCTTCTTCGTGGTGATCCAAAGCGCGTCCGTCATAAAAGGCGAGGTCGAGCACGTCAAGGACGGCCCCTATCCCATGTCGGTCGCGGCGGGCCACATCGAGACGAACCTGGGCAGCCTGCGCACCGTCATAGACCACATGACGGTCACCCAGCTGTTGGACGAGAACGCCAACGACACCATCGGAGAAGGCACGATCGACACGCTGGAAAGCGAGATACAGAAGCAGGTCGACGTCATCCGCGGCTCCATCAACCATTCCGGCAACAAGATCGTGCAGTTCCAGAACGAGTTCAACCTTCTCAAGTCCCGCCTGGACGTCTTCACCGCGATGTGCTGGCACGACGAGGGCGACACCGTCTCCTACGACCAGGTCAGGGCGTATTCGCAAGACTACCTGGTGCCGGTCATGGGAATGCTGTTCGACCTGAACCAGGAAATCCTCGACCAGGCGACCGACGAGGTCAACGCCATGTACGACCACGTGAACGACGCCATAGTCACCACGATGGTGTTCTCGCTGATCATGCTGGTCTCGGTCGTCGTGATGATCGCCATATACATGGTCATGATCAACCTGAAGAACCGCTTCGAGGACCAGCTGCGCGAGACGCTGAACCAGGCGACTATAGAAGCGAACCAGGCGAACGAGGCGAAGTCGGCCTTCCTCGCCAACATGAGCCACGACATACGCACGCCCATGAACGCCATAGTCGGGCTGACCACCATAGCAAGCGAGAACATCGACGACACCCTGCGCGTCAAGCAGTGCCTCACGCGCATCTCGACGTCGTCGCAGCATCTCCTTTCGCTGATAAACAACGTCCTCGACATGAACAAGATCGAGTCGGGCAAGGCGGTTCTGTCGCAGGAGGAGTTCTCGCTGACCGAGCTCGCCGACGAGATCGACGCCATCTTCCGCTCGCAGCCCGACTCCAAGCAGCGCAGGAAGGAAGTCGTGCTGAAGGACATAGACCACGACATCCTCATCGGCGACATGATGCGCCTGCGCCAGATACTGCTGAACCTCACCAGCAACGCGCTCAAGTACACCAACGACGGCGACCTCACCCGCATGGTGGTGTGCGAGCGCCCGTCCAGCCGCGACGGGTACGTGTCGGTCACGTTCGTCGTCGAGGACTCGGGCATCGGCATGACGAAGGAGTTCGTCGAGCGCATCTTCGAGCCCTTCGAACGGGAACGCAACGAGGTCACGACGTTCACCGAGGGCACAGGGCTCGGCATGGCCATAACGAAGACCCTCGTCGAGCTGATGGGCGGCACGATCAGCGTCGACAGCGAGCTTGGGGTGGGGACCAAGGTCACGTTCGAGGTCGAGTTCAAGATCGCCCCCGAGAACAGCGTGCGCCGGGACAAGGCGATGCGCGAAGGCAAGCTGGCCTCGGGCTTTGCGGGGAAGGGCGTGCAGGGGAACGTCCTGGTGGTGGAGGACAACGACATCAACATGGAGATAGCCACACAGCTGCTTCAAAGCCGCGGCGCCAGCGTGGACGGGGCGGTCGACGGCATCGAGGCGCTGACGAAGGTGTCGGAATCCTTGCCCGACGACGCGTATGACCTGATCTTCATGGACATGCAGATGCCCAACATGAACGGCATCGAGGCCACGCGCGCCATCAGGAAGTTCCTACGGGACCATGGCCGCGACCAGATTCCCATAGTCGCCATGACGGCGAACGCGTTCGAAAGCGACCGCGAAGCCGCGCTGGAGGCGGGCATGGACGACTTCCTGACCAAACCCATCAACATAAGGCAGCTTGAGGAAACGTTGGCGCGCTACCTCAAGCCATGCGAAGGCGATGGGGACGGGGATGGGACCGCCGCCGGGTCCGATGATGGGAACGCCCGATGACGCTGCAGCAGCTTCGCTACCTTATCGCCATCGCCGAGTACGGCTCCATCAACGCGGCCGCGAACAACATGTATGCGTCGCAGTCGAATCTGTCGACCGCCGTGCACGACCTTGAATCCGAGCTGGGGATAACCATCTTCACGCGCAGCAACCGCGGCGTCACCCTGACCAACGACGGCACCGAGCTTCTAGGCTACGCCCGGCAGGTGATTGAACAGGCCGACATGCTGGAAGAGCGCTACCTTTCGAACATGGGGCCGCGCAGCGAGCGCCTTGCGGTGTCGTCGCAGCACTACTACTTCAGCGTGCAGGCGTTCACCTTGACGTGCGAGGAACTGTCCGACGAAGGGGTGCCTGCGGTCGAGGAATACGACTTCGTCCTGCGAGAGTGCGCCACCGGCCAGATCATCGAGGACGTGCGCACGTTCCGCAGCGAGATAGGCATCCTTTACATGGACGACTTCAACAGCCGCGTGCTGTCGCGGGCGTTCGACGAGGCCAACGTGACGTTCACCCAGCTGTTCGAGGCGCAGCCGCACGTGTTCGTCGGGTCGCACCACGAACTGGCCGGCCGCGAAAGCCTGTCGTTCGAAGACCTCGAGCCCTACCCGCGCTACTCCTTCGAGCAGGGAACGAACAACTCCTTCTACTACGCCGAGGAACCGTTCGCCGCGCTGCCGCACAAGAAGAACATCCGCTACAGCGACCGCGGCACGCTGACGAACCTGCTGATGCACTACGACGGCTACACGCTGTCCACGGGCGTGCTTTCGGAAGAGATGCTGTCGGGCATCGTGTCGATACCGCTGAACACCGACCTGCGCATGCGCGTGGGCTACATCATGCATGCCGAACGCCGTCCCAGCCGCCTGCTCGAGCGCTACATCGCGAACCTGCACAATGTGATCGATTCGCACGCTTCGTCCCTAGCTTAGACGCCTCGAATTAACTCGAGAAGAACGGAATGCCCCGCAGCGAATCCGCTTGCGAGGCTGCGGTGCGGGTTGTGGCGGAGAAGGGGTTCGAGGACTGTCTGAGGCGTCGCGAAGCGGCGCCGAGTTCCGCAGAACCTCCGCCAAAACCCGCACCGCGGGAGCCGAGCCCTGCGGAAAGCGCGGAGCATTCCGTTCCGTGGCAGATTCGTCACCAAATTCTTGTTGCTTTTTCTTCTTTCAGCATCTACTATATGTACTCGCACGCAAAACAGCGAACCACAATATGTTGTGGTTTATGTGCAAAAGCTGGTAGAAAACCAGTTCATAAGCTGTTAATAACTGTGGAAAACGTAGAAAAGGACGCACTAAAATGCCGCAATCAATCATCAAGCGCGACGGGCGCACCACAGAGTTCCACGTAGACAAGATCGCAACCGCCATCGAGAAGGCGTTCCAGGCCTGCGCCGCCATGCAGGACCGCGCGGTCGCCGACGAGATCGCGGCCAAGGTCGCCAAGAAGCTCGACGAGGGCGCCATCGAGGGCATCCCCACCGTCGAGGGAGTGCAGGACGTCGTCGAGGAAACCCTCATCGAAAGCGGCTTCGTCCAGACGGCCAAGTCCTACATCCTCTACCGCGCCGAGCGCAGCCGCGTCCGCGACGTCAATTCGCGCCTCATCCAAACCCTGAAGGACATCACCTTCAGCAAGGCGTCCGAATCCGACCTCAAGCGCGAGAACGCCAACATCAACGCCGACACCGCCATGGGCACCATGCTCAAGTACGGCTCCGAATCGGCCAAGCAGTTCTACGAGATGTGCGTCATCGACCCCCGCTTCGCCAAGGCGCACCGCGAGGGCGACATCCACATCCATGACATGGACTTCTACACCCTTACCACCACCTGCTGCCAGATCGAGCTGCGCAAGCTGTTCAAGGGCGGCTTCTCCACCGGCCATGGCGTGCTGCGCGAGCCCAACGACATCGCCAGCTACACCGCGCTGGCCTGCATCGCCATCCAGTCCAACCAGAACGACCAGCACGGCGGGCAGTCCGTCTGCGACTTCGGCCTGGCCGACGGCGTCCGTAAGACCTACCGCCGCCTGTTCAAGAAGCACCTCTCCGAGGCGCTCGACCTGCTGACCGACATCGCCGACGAGCGCGAGTGGGCGCAGAACACCCTCGCCGCCATCGAGGAGGAAACGGGCACCGTCGCCTCCATCAACCTCGACGAGGCCTACAGCCAGAAGCTGCAGGAGGCCCTTTCCCAGGCAGGCGTGTCCGAGTCCGACGTCGCCGTCATAATGAAGTACACCACGAAGAACGCCGAGGCCGACACCGACCGCGCCACGTTCCAGGCCATGGAGGCCCTGGTCCACAACCTGAACACCATGCATTCCCGCGCCGGCGCGCAAACCCCGTTCAGCTCCGTCAACTACGGCATGGACACCTCGCCCGAAGGCCGCATGGTCATCAAGAACATGCTGCTGGCCACCGAGCAGGGCCTGGGCAACGGCGAGACGCCCATCTTCCCGGTGCAGATCTTCCGCGTGAAGGAAGGCGTCAACTACAACCCCGAAGACCCGAACTACGACCTGTTCAAGCTGGCCATGCACTGCTCGGCCAAGCGCCTGTTCCCGAACTTCAGCTTCCTCGACGCGCCGTTCAACGCGCAGTACTACAAGGGCACTCCCGAAACGGAAATCGCCTACATGGGCTGCCGCACCCGCGTCATGGGCAACGTCTACGACCCCGAGCGCGAAATCACGCCCGGCCGCGGTAATCTGTCGTTCACGTCCATCAACCTGGTCCGTCTCGCGCTTCGCGCCAAGGGCGACATCGAGCTGTTCTTCGACCTGCTCGACTCCAAGCTGGCACTTGTCCACGGCCAGCTGAAGGAACGCTTCGAGATCCAGGCCAACATGAAGGTGTACAACGCCCCGTTCCTCATGGGCCAGGGCGTCTGGATCGACTCCGAGAAGCTGTCCCGCAACGACGAGCAGCGCGAGATCCTGAAGCACGGCACCCTCACCACCGGGTTCATCGGCCTTGCGGAATGCCTGGTCGCGCTCACGGGCAAGCATCACGGCGAAAGCGAAGAGGCGCAGCGCCTCGGCCTTGAAATAATCGGCCACATGCGCAGCTACTGCGACCGCGTCTCCCAGCAGGAGGGCATGAACTTCACGCTCATCGCCACGCCTGCCGAGGGCCTGTCCGGCCGCTTCGTCAGGCTCGACCGCGAACGCTACGGCAGCATCCCCGGCGTCACCGACCGCGACTACTACACCAACGGCTTCCACGTGCCGGTGTACTACGACATCTCCGCGTTTGACAAGATCGCCAAGGAAGCGCCGTACCACGCCCTTACCAACGGCGGCCACATCAGCTACATCGAGCTCGACGGCGACCCCACCGAAAACCTCGAGGCCTTCGAGTCGGTCATCCGCTACATGAAGGAATGCGGGATGGGCTACGGCTCCATCAACCATCCGGTCGACCGCGACCCCGAGTGCGGGTACAACGGCATCATCGGCGAGACCTGCCCCAAGTGCGGACGCCACGAGATGCACGACGCCGAGGGGAACTACGACGGCATGGAATTCGAGCGCATCCGCCGCATCACCGGCTACCTGGTGGGCACGCTCGACCGCTTCAACGACG
>CABVEH010000073.1 GCA_902497215.1 uncultured Eggerthellaceae bacterium
CGAGTTCCGCAGAACCTCCGCCAAAACCCGCACCGCGGGAGCCGAGCCCTGCGGAGAGCGCGGATGCTTCCGCCCCTCTTGTCCTCTGTTCGAAAAAATGCGAATATCCGCCCCCTAGACGTGCGTTTCATGTTACATTGCGCACCGGAGGTAATTAACCGTCTGATGTCGCACCGCGCGGCGTCTTTTGCGAGAGAGGAAAACGATGTCTCATCCAATCATTGAAGCTGACGACTGCATCGGTTGCGGCATTTGCGTCGATGCTTGCCCGCAAGAGGTTCTCGAGGTCGTCGACGGCACCGCCGAGGTCGTCAACGAGGACAGCTGCATCGCCTGCGGCGACTGCGTCGAGGAATGCCCCATGGGCGCCATCCCCGAGATCGTCGAGGACTAGCTTCCAGAAAACACGCAGCATAGCGTTCACAAGGCCGCCTCGAGCGGCCTTTTTCATGCCTTGTAACGTGCGACCTTCCAATAAAACGCATTGGCAACAATAGGAAACTAGGAATTCAACAAGTCTCCATTTTTCGTGTTTTCCCCGTTCAAGCCTTGTATTTTGCTATCAGTGCGCAATGTATCGAACAAATGTGTGAAAAAGTTCATAAACAAACTTGACAGACACACACTTAGATTATATGATGCATGCACACAATAGATAGGTATCAAACAGCCTGTCAGGTAATGCTGCAAGAGGGCAGCAGGCAGGCGAACAGAGCAAAGCGAAAGCGAGGCTATTCAAATGGGAAAGATTCTAGGAATCGACTTGGGCACCACCAATTCGGCCATGGCTGTCATGGAGGGCTCCGAACCTGAGATTCTCGTCAACGCCGAAGGCGACCGCACCACTCCTTCCGTCGAGGGCTTCCGCAAAGACGGCGAGCGCGTGGTCGGCAAGGCTGCGAAGAACCAGGCGGTCACCAACCCCGAGAACACCGTAAGCTCGGTCAAGCGCTTCATCGGCCGCGGCTACGACGAAACCCCGGAAGAGCAGAAGACGGTCTCCTACAAGGTCGAGAAAGGCAAGGACGGCCGCGCCGTCATCGACATCGAGGGCAAGACCTACACCCCCGAGGAAATCAGCGCCATGGTTCTGCAGAAGCTGAAGGCCGACGCCGAGAAGCAGGTGGGCGAGCCCATCACCAAGGCGGTCATCACCGTCCCCGCGTACTTCAACGACGCGCAGCGCCAGGCCACCAAGGACGCCGGCAAGATCGCCGGCCTCGAGGTCGAGCGCATCATCAACGAGCCCACGGCTGCAGCACTGGCCTACGGCCTCGACAAGGCCGACCATGACGAGAAGATCCTCGTCTTCGACCTGGGCGGCGGCACGTTCGACGTCTCCGTGCTCGAGCTCGGCGACGGCGTCTTCGAGGTCGCGTCCACCGCAGGCGACAACCACCTGGGCGGCGACGACTGGGACCAGCGCATAATCGACTGGATGGCAGACAAGTTCCAGGCCGACAACGGCATCGACCTCCGCAAGGACCCGATGGCCCTGCAGCGCCTGAAGGAAGCTGCCGAGAAGGCGAAGATGGAACTCTCCTCCACGTCGCAGACGAACATCAACCTGCCGTTCATCACCGCAGGCGCCGACGGCCCGAAGCACCTCGACTACACCCTCACCCGCGCGGAATTCGAGCGCATCACGAAGGATCTGCTCGAGCGCTGCAAGAAGCCTGTCGAGCAGGCTCTGAAGGACGCAGGCATCAAGGCCGGCCAGCTTGACGAGGTCATCCTCGTGGGCGGCTCCACCCGCATGCCTGCCGTGCAGGAACTGGTCGAGAAGCTCACCGGCAAGAAGCCGAACATGTCCGTCAACCCCGACGAGGTCGTGGCGATGGGCGCGGCAATCCAGGGCGGCGTGCTTTCCGGCGACGTCACCGGCATCCTGCTGCTCGACGTCACCCCGCTGTCCCTCGGCGTCGAAACCATGGGCGGCGTGATGACCAAGATGATCGAGCGCAACACCACCATTCCTACCCGCAAGACGGAAATCTACTCCACCGCGGCCGACAACCAGACCAGCGTCGAGGTTCACGTCCTGCAGGGCGAGCGCGAGATGGCGGCCGGCAACAAGACGCTCGGACGCTTCCAGCTCACGGGCATCCCGGCGGCACGCCGCGGCGTTCCGCAGATCGAGGTCACGTTCGACATCGACGCCAACGGCATCGTGAACGTGTCCGCGAAGGACCTTGGCACCGGCAAGGAGCAGCAGATCACCATCTCCGGCTCCACGGCGCTTAGCGACGACGAAGTCGACCGCATGGTCAAGGACGCCGAGGCCCATGCCGAAGAGGACGCGCGCCACAAGGAAGAGGTCGAGGTCCGCAACAACGCCGAGTCTCTAGTCGGCGCAACCCAGCAGACGCTCGACGAGCTTGGCGACAAGGTTCCCTCCGACGCCAAGGCCGAGGCCGAAAGCGCCATCGCCGAGGCGAAGACGGCCCTCGAGGGCACCGACCTCGACGCCATCCGCAGCGCAACCGAGCGCATGCAGCAGGCAGGCTACAAGCTGGCCGAGGTCGTCTACACCACCGAAGGCGACGCCGCGGGCGCGGCGGCAGCCACTGCCGAAAGCGTCCCGGCCGACGACACCATCGAGGCCGACTACGAGGTAGTCGACGACGAGGAGGAAGGCAAGTAAAGATGGCAGATCCGAAGAAGGACAACGCCACCTCCAATGCTTCCAGCGGTTCCCAGGCGCCCGGCAACGGCGACGCCTGGGGCACCGTCCATGACCAGCCGGAATCCGAAGGCGCGCAGGCGGCCCAGGGCGGAAGCGACCCGGGCCCCGGCGACGAAGGATTCAAGGTGACCGGCGCGTCGGCGGTGTCCGACGACTCCGACGAGGAAGTGCTCGACGCAGCGCTCGAAGCCGAAGCGGCAGAGATCATCGAAGAGGCAATGGCCGAGGCCGAAGCCGAGTCCGATGCCTCCGCAGCCCGCGACGAGGCCGCCGAGTGGAAGGACAAGTACGTCCGTCTCCACGCGGAATGGGACACCTACCGCCGGCGTCAGAAGGAACAGGCGGCGGCGCAGAAGGCCCTCGCGGCCGAGAAGCTGGTGTCCAGCCTCATCCCTGTAATCGACGACCTGGAAAGGTCCATCGACTACGCGCAGAAGAACGGCGAAGAGGGGCTGCTCGGCGGAGTGGAGGCCGTGCTCTCCAAGTTCGTCGACACCCTCAAGAAGGACGGCGTCGAAGTCATCGACCCGAAGGGGCAGGCATTCGACGCTTTGGAGGCGCAGGCGGTTGGAACCGTCGACGACGCGTCCCAGCCCGACGAAACGGTGGCCGACGTCTACCAGAAGGGCTACAAGATCGGCACGAAGGTTTTGCGCCCGGCCATGGTCACGGTCACGCAAGGTGGCCCTAAACGACCTAAAGCCGAGGAAGAGTAGCAGGCAAGCAATTGTATTAGAAATAGGGCTTCCCTCTGCGGGAAGCCCTGATGAAAGCGAAGTATTTGACCGAAGGAAGCTAGGAGGTGGTAGACGTGGCGTCTGCTCCAGACTATTACAAAACGCTAGGCGTGTCGCGCACCGCCTCGCAGGACGAAATAAAGAAGGCCTTCCGCAAGCTCGCGCGAACGCATCATCCCGACGCGGGCGGCGACGAGGCCAAGTTCAAGGAAATCAACGAGGCCTACGAGGTCCTTTCCGACGAGAAGAAGCGCGACCTGTACGACCAGTACGGCACGGCCAACGAGAACCAGATCCCGTGGGGCGGCCAGGGCGCGGGCGGCTTCAACTACGAGGACATCTTCGGCGGCGCAGGCGGTGGCAACACCTACACCTACACCACCGGCGGTTCGGGCGGCGGAGGCTTCGGCGGAATCGACTGGTCCGACATCCTAGAGTCCATACGCGGCGGCAACGGGGCGTTCGGGTCCGACTGGGACTTCAACGTAAACCGCCAGCAGCAGGGCCAGGACATGAACGTCACGCTCGACGTCTCGTTCGACGAGGCGTTCAACGGCACCACCAAGCGCGTCACCGTGCGCATTCCCGGCAAGGACGCCCCTGACACCATCGACGTCAAGGTACCGGCCGGCGCGCGCGAAGGCGGAAGGCTGCGCTACAAGGGCAAGGGCGGCCAGGGCGCCAACGGCGGCCCGGCAGGCGACCTGCTCATAACCACGCACATCACCGACCATCCGTACTACAAGCGCGACAAGGCCGACGTTCTGCTCGACCTGCCCATCAACGTGGCACAGGCCGCGCTGGGCACCTCGGTGGTCGTCCCGGCCCCCGACGGAACCAAGGTGAAGGTCAAGGTCCCGGCCGGCACGCAGGACGGCACGGTGCTCACCGTGAAGGGCAAGGGCGCGCGCGACATAAAGTCGAAGTCGAAGGACGCCTTCGGCAACCTGAAGATCCGCATCCAGGTTCGCACGCCGCAGGACATGAACGACGACCAGAAGAAGGCCATGGAAGACTTCCTGGCCGCAACTCCCGAAGAGGCGCGGCCATGGTAGCGCCAAGGGGCGCAGCCGACTACCCCGAATACGACCCCGCCGAGTCGCGATTCGACTACGCAACGGTCAGCTTCCCCCATGCCGACCGGAACAAGCCCCTCTACACCATCGGCGTCGCCGCCGAGCTGGCAGGCGTGCACCCCCAGACGCTTCGCGCTTACGAGCAGAAGGGCCTCATAACCCCGAAGCGTACCAGCGGGGGCACCCGCAGGTACTCCCTCGCCGACCTCGACAGGCTGTCGCTCATAAACCGGCTCACCGAGGAAGGCATAAACCTCGCCGGCGTCATGCGCATCCTCGACCTTCAGTCCAGGCTCGACGAAGCCGAGGACCAAGTCGAAGGCCTTCATGCGCGCGTCAAGCGTCTCGCTAAGCGCGTCGAAGACCTTCAGAACAGCAATTCCGGCGGCGTCGCCCCAATAATCAGGGCCACGTCGCAGGAAAGGTCCATCATCGTAAGGAAGGTCCGCCACCAATAGCCTCTCCCGGCAAGCGGTGGCGGCCCGGATGCGCATGATGGCCCGACAGGAACCATAAGGACCACTACCCACAGAAGGAACGAAAATGAATCTCAACAAGTTGGCAGTCACGGCTCAGGAGGCTTTCCAGAATGCCATGGGCGTTGCTGGCGAGGCCAACTCTGCCATGATAGAGCCCATCCACCTGCTCAAGGCGCTCCTCGACGCCGACGAGAACAACATCGCGGCAATCATCAAGCGCATCGGCGCCGACCCGGTGTTCCTCGCGCAGAACGTCGAGGACGACATAGCGAAGCTCCCGAAGCAGAGCGGCGGGATGCCCATGTCCGCGCCCTCGCAGGACTTCATCAAGACCATAGACAACGCGGAAAAGATCGCATCGAAGCTGGGCGACAGCTACGTTACCTCCGAGCATCTGCTCATTGCGCTGTCCGAAGACAAGGGCGCAGCCGGCAAGCTGCTCAGCACCGCGGGCATCACGCGCAAGAACATCGAGGCGGCCTACGAGGCGCTGCGCGGCGACACCCGCGTCACGTCGCAGACCGACAAGACGCAGTTCGAAGCGCTCGAACAGTACGGCCAGAACCTCACCCAGCAGGCTCGCGAGGGCAAGCTTGACCCGGTCATCGGCCGGTCCGAGGAAATCCGCCGCACCATCCAGGTGCTCAGCCGCCGTTCTAAGAACAACCCCGTGCTCATAGGCGAGCCGGGCACCGGCAAGACGGCCATCGTCGAGGGCCTGGCCCAGCGCATCGTCGCGGGCGACGTCCCGTCAAGCCTCAAGGACCGCGAGATCATCTCGCTCGACCTCGGCGCCATGATGGCCGGAGCCAAGTACCGCGGCGAGTTCGAAGACAGGCTCAAGGCGGTCCTTCGCGAGGTCAAGGATGCAGGCGGCAACATCATCCTGTTCATCGACGAGCTGCACACCATAGTGGGCGCAGGTGCCGGGGGCGACTCCTCGCTCGACGCCGGCAACATGCTTAAGCCTGCCCTGGCGCGCGGCGAGCTGCACGCCATCGGAGCCACCACGCTCGACGAGTACCGC
Organism: uncultured Eggerthellaceae bacterium; assembly: GCA_902497215.1. The sequence goes on from CABVEH010000073.1 coordinate 6,006, forward strand.
AAGTACATCGAGAAGGACGCCGCGCTCGAGCGCCGCTTCCAGCCCGTCATGGTCTCCGAACCCACCGTGGAAGACACCATCGCAATACTGCGCGGCCTGAAGGAGAAGTACGAAATCCACCACGGCGTTCGCATAACCGACGGGGCCATCGTGTCCGCCGCGGAACTGTCCGACCGCTACATATCCGACCGTTTCCTCCCCGACAAGGCCATCGACCTCATGGACGAGGCGGCCTCGCGCCTGCGCATCGAGATCGACAGCATGCCTGAAGAGGTCGACGCCGCCGAGCGCCACCTCACGCAGATGCAGATCGAGGAACAGGCCCTCATGAAGGAGTCCGAC